>JAAZID010000084.1 GCA_012510295.1 Methanomicrobiales archaeon
GCTATGAGCAGACCGGGGCAATTTTCGCCTCAGATCGCCACCTGTGACCGAAATGGGCCGGGGAGATCCTCGCCGGCCGGGCGGATCCTGCAGGCTACAGCGTGAGGGGTGTTCCATACTGTGGGTTGTATGAAAAACGTCACTCCTCAGCGTGGTGGATTCCGACCGATCGGATGACTTCACCAGGATTATGCCGGCTGGTGCGGGAAACAAACGCGCCGGCCGGGGTGGATCTGTTTTGAATGAGCCTTTCCGGGTGTTGCAGGTCGCCGTGCCGGCTCCCCCGCGCTATCCCGGGCGGTACCAAACCTGAAATAAATCTTTTTTCACCCGGCCCCGTCGATGAACCCCGGGATGCTCCTCCACGCTCAGGAGAACCCGACAACCGGTTGCATCGGCTCGACCTGCTCCCCAAGGAAACCCAGCACCTCCCGGTTGACCTCCCCCGCATGGGTCCAGATAACCCCGTGCGGCCCGCCCTCGATCACCACGAGCCGGCTCTCTTTGACCAGGCCGGGAATACGCCTGCCTGAGGCGGGGAAGGGCACGATCCGGTCGGCATCGCCGTGGATCACCAGGACCGGAACGTCTATACTCGCAAGGTCGCCCCGGAAGTCGGTCAGCCACGCCGAGACACAGTCGAGCGTGCCCCGGGGGGAGGCGGCGGCCGCAGTGTTCCAGATGAGGCGGAGAACCTCGTCACTGATGCGGTCGCCCAGGAAGAGATCCGCGTTGTAGAAGTCCTGGAAGAACCCGGTGAGGAACGCCGGGCGATCGGCGACGATGCTCTCGATGATCCCGTCAAAGACGCTCCCCTCGACACCCTCAGGGTTCTCGGGCGTCTTTAAGAGAAACGGCGGGATAGCAGATACGAAGACGGCCTTCTCCACGCGGTCGCTCCCGTGGGTGCCGAGGTAGCGGGCGACCTCACCCCCACCCATCGAGAACCCGACGAGCGTTGCATCACGGAGGTCAAGCTCCGTCATGAGCCTGTGCAGGTCTTCAGCCAGGGTATCGTAGTCATAACCGTGGGTCGGTCTCGCGGAGTTGCCAAACCCCCTCCGGTCGTACGCGACGACGCGATAGCCCGCATCGAGGAGTGCCGGCACCTGCTTCTCCCAGGACATGCTCGAGAGCGGCCAGCCGTGGATCAGGACGACCGGCTTACCCGTGCCGTGGTCCTCGTAGTAGAGGTCGATGGTGCCCGAATTCTCTTTTCCGACGGTGATGTAAGACATGAAAAACCTCACCTTCCGGGCCCCCTCGCTACCCCATACGTCATCAATGTTTGTATCCGGGAGCACCTGTCCGGTCACGACGGGGCGCTTGTGCGAGAAATCCCGCCACGATGAACCGACCATTCGGCATGCAAAGGCAAGCACGGTATCCCCTCCGGTGAGCCGGTGCCACGTGGAGATAAACACACACCTGCTGTACCCGGCCGGGTTTGAGCGCCAGGCGGAAGTACCCCGCCAGATATGCTCAAATATGCCCGTGGATGCCGGCACCGGCAGGGCACGGGGGAACTCGATAAGCATCGTGCCCCCCTACACCTCACCGACCAAAAAATACCCGCCCCCTCTACTCCTCCACGATGACGACCGGCTTGATCAGATCCTTTGGCTTATCCTTCATCAGGAGGAGAGCCTCCTCGAGTTTATCAAAGCCCTTATAGACATGCGTCGCCATGAGCGCCGGGTCCATGCGTCCGTGCGTCACGACCTCGGCCAGCCTCTCCATCCGCACCCTCCCGCCGGGGCAGAGTCCGGTCATGATGTTCTTGTCCGCCATCCCGAATCCCCAACCCACGCGGGGGATAGGTATGACGTCCTGGTCGCCGACCCCTGAGCCGAAGTAGTTGATGTTTGATATCACCGATCCCGGTCTTGCCACGTTGATAGCGTCCATCATGATCTCAGGACCGCCACCGGCGATGATAACGGCATCGACACCCTCTCCGCCGGTCTTCTCAAGGATCTGGTCGACGGTGCTCCCCTCCTTATAACTGATGATATCCGTCGCACCGTACTCTTTCGCTACCTTGACAGAAGCGGGCCGCGTCCCGACCGCAAATATCCTTCCGGCGCCCCGCAATCGTGCGCCGGCGACACCGCACAGCCCGACCGGCCCGATCCCCAGGACCGCCACCGTTGCCCCGATCTGGATGTTGGCGTTCTCAGCGCCCATAAACCCGGTGCTGAGCATATCCGGGATCATGACTGCAGCCTCAAGGGACATCCCCTCTGGCAGGTGCGCGAGGTTGTAGTCTGCCAGGTTGACATGGAAGAACTCGCCGAACACGCCGTCCTTGAAGTTCGAGAACTTCCAGCCCCCGAGGGCTCCTCCGGTCTGTGACGGGAACCCGCGCTGCTCGGCGTCAGTCCCCCAGTCGGGGGTGATGGCCGGGACGATGACCCGGTCGCCGGGCTTGAAGTCCTTGACCTCGCTCCCCACTTCATCCACAATCCCGAGCGCCTCGTGCCCCAGGATGAGGTTGTGCCGATCCCCGATCGCCCCTTCCCAGACGGTGTGGATGTCGGATGTACATGGCGCAAGCGCCAGTGGTTTGACGATAGCGTCCCTTGGGCCGCAAGCGGGCCTCTCCTTCTCTATCCATCCGATCTCTCCGATCCTTAACATTGCCAGACCTTTCATCATTTCGCCCTCCTTTGGGCAGGGGCATGAGGGGAAGAGATCCCCATAAAAGTGCCGGTGTTGACCGGGGGTGCTACCGCCAATATCGCCGGTGCAAAATTCATCCACTTACTACGTAGCAGGAGCCCCGAACCCGATGTCGGCGCCATCCAGAACCCCGTGAAAGGCGCCCGATCCTGCCGTGCAGGATACGATTGTACAGGGAAATTCTGCAGGGTCCGGGCAGCTCCCCGGCGACCGGATCCGCGAATTTCCGGCCGAGGTTGATGCTCTCCGCCGGGAGAATGAGGTGCTCAGGCTGGCCGATACCAGGCGCAGGAGGAGTGAAGAAGCGTTGTGCCGCGGGAATGAGTGGGTCGATGCCATCCCGCGCTCGATACAGGGCAATCCATTATCGACCCGGATGGTGATCGTGTGGGTCAACCAGAAGGCACGCAAGCTTTTCCCCACACAGAACCCCGCCGGCGATAAATGCTATCGCCTGTTTGAAGGCATGGACAAACCGTGTGAGGTCTGTGTTGCACGGGTTGCCCACTCAACAGGCGAAATCGCGAAGATCGAGAAGTACGTCCCGTACCGCGGGCGCTGGTTCAGCATCGTCGCCCAGCCGGTGAGGGCCGCGTCAACCGGCCCGTGCGAATAAGGACGGCCTTTGAAGAGTCAACCTTCGTATACATCAAATTGCAGCCCGGTGCCCCGCAAGGGGCTGGCCACAAGCCCCACCGGGTGGGGTAGTTGACACTACAGGATGAGTGAGGAGGCCGGCACGGACGTCACTCCTCCCTATCCCGTAAAACCAGGTATGTGTTCATCATCGTATGGTGGGGCACCTCCCCGAGGAGGCCGGCCACTGCGAGATCGTTGAGCACTCTCTCGTAGCACTCCATCATCTCCTTCTCCTTTCGCTCCTTATCCCCGGGGATATCCGGGTATGCTCGTCCCCGAAGCGGTGGAAACGGTAGGATTCCAGGTATTCGCAGCCGTCGACCTCTCCAAACACCCAGTTGAAGCGAAAGGCTGCAACCTGCATCGACCCGTTCTTCCTCTCCCGTAGCGCCTCATCCGGTATCGCAAATAGCACCTGATGCATCTCCTCAAAGTGACGGTTCATCTCGATGAACTTCGCACCTATCTTCTCGATCGGCCCTCTTTCCATGTCTGATAAGTCTCCAGGCCACCGTATATACATTATCCCGGGCCCCGGGGATGGCCGTCATCCTTCTTCTGACCTGCACCCCTGACCCCCGGGAAGAGATCAGGAAGCCCTGGATCGACAGATACAGGGAAGGCCGCCCTCCTCCCGTCACAATGGATATATCCCCTCGGGTACCACACTGTGGCGTCGAGGTAGAGCGGCATGGAGTTTTCCGGGGGAGCCCCGTCCTCTCTCCAACGATCGGGCAGACGCTCCCCCCGGCATAATGGGGATACCCGTTACCGGGAACGAATCGTGAAAGAAGGTGAGGCGATATTGTAGTATGGCCAGACGAGAGATTGGACCAGAGGAGGGCACAGGAGAACCCTCCTTCATCATCGCCGGCATCGGCACATCCGCCAGGGGGTTTGAGGCCCTCAAGACCTTTTTTGGAAACATGCCCCCCGATACCGGGGCGGGGTTTGTGGTGGTCACCCACATGGACCCCGGGCATAGAAGCTCGCTCTCCGGTATCCTCCAGCGGGATACCACGATGCCGGTGGTAGAGATCGAGCACGGCATGGAGGTCCGGCCGAACTCGGTATACGTGATCCCGCCAAACACCAACCTCGCCATCCGGAAAGGCACCCTCGCCCTCAAGAAAACGTCCCGGCCAGGGGGGGTGCGTCTACCGGTCGACCACTTCTTCCGCGCACTGGCCCGGGACCAGGACTCCAAGGCGGTCGGCATCCTCCTCTCCGGCATGGGGCATGACGGGGTGCTGGGACTGCGTTCGCTACAAGAGCACCTCGGGATGGTGATGGTCCAGGATCCGATCGACGCAGAGTTCCCGGGTATCGTCTCCGGACTCGCCGATTACATCGCGCCAGCAGACGAACTCCCGGAACTGCTCGTCAACTACATCCAGTCCTGCCGGAACCTCCGTGAGGCGAGCCCTGAGGAGAAGAGGTACACAAACACACGCACAAAGATCCTTGCGATGATCCGGTCACAGACGGGCGAAGACTACTCCATGTTCAAAGAAAGCCTGATCCGTGGCCGGATAGAGCGGAGGATGGGGGTGCACCAGATCGGCGACGGCGAAGAGTATGTGCGCTATATCCAGGAGCACCCCGGGGAGATCGATACCCTCGCGCGCGAGATCCCCTCCGGCCCGAACTGGTTCTTCCAGGATCCCGGGGTATGGAAGCTCCTGCGCGAAAAGTTATTGCCCGGGTTGATCCGGGCGAAACCAGATGACAGTACGATCCGGGCCTGGGTGTCGGGATGTGCCACCGGGGAGCAGACCTACAGCATGGCTATAACGCTCGAAGAAGTGCTCCGGGCATCGGGCAGCGATATCCCGTACCAGATCTTCGCGACCGATATCGGCCGGGAGAGGATCCTTGAGGCGCGGGAAGGGATGTACATAGCGAACATTGAGGCGGATGTATCCCCGGAGCGGTTGGATTGTTTCTTCGTAAAAAAGGATAATACCTACCAGATCCGCTACGATATACGAGAAAAGATCGTTTTTGCCCAACACAACATCCTGAACCACCCACCGTTCATCCACCTGGATATCCTGGATATCCAGAACCTCCTCCTCTCCATGAGCCCGGATGTGGTGCGGAGACTGTTGCCGCTCTTCCGGTACGCCCTGAATCCCGATGGGATCCTCATCCTCGGCCCCGGTTACTCCGCCGGGGAACTCCCGGGGTACTTCGAACCCATCGATAGAACCCTGAACATCTACCGGCGGAGCCCAACATCCGGAGGAGATGATGTCCCGGTAAAACTCCCCTACACGTTCACCCCCTCTCCCGGGATCACGGCGGTAGAACCCCGGGCCCGGAGGGAGAATGAAGCACCATCCATCGCCGCACTCGCCCAGGAGTGGCTGCTCGCGCAGTATGCCCCCCCGGCGGTGATCGTGAGCGAAAGCGGTGATATCCTGTACTTCCAGGGGAGGACCGGGAAGTACCTTGAACCTCACCCTGGCAGGGCGACCCTGAACGTCTACACGATGGCACGGGAGGGTCTTCGCTACCCGCTCACCTTCTCTGTCCGCACCGCTGTCCAGGAGAAACGTACCGTCACACGGGGACCGGTCTTTGTACAGACGAACGGGGGCGAAGAGGCGATTCGCCTGACCGTCCGCCCGATACACCAGGTTGAGGGCGCGGAGGGTCTTTTTATGGTCGTCTTCGAGTCGGCGCATGCCCCCGCCCCGGAGACCGGGAGCAGCAGGGAGGCTACCCTGCAGTCTGACCTTGATAAAGAACTCATGGAGACCAGGGCTCAGCTCCAGCGCACGATCGAGGATATGCAGGCCTCTCAGGAAGAGCTCAAATCGATGAATGAAGAGCTTCAGAGCACGAACGAGGAGCTGACGAGCATGAACGAGGAATTGACGAGTTCCAAGGAGGAACTCCAGTCTCTGAACGAGGAGCTCCTCACCGTCAACGCCGAACACCAGAGGAAGATCGATGAACTCTCAGAGAGCCACGATGATATGCGCAATCTTCTGCAGAGCACCGATATCGCCATGCTCCTCCTCGACAACGACCTCCAGGTGCGGCGGTTCACCGACCCCATCCGGCCCATCATCAACCTGCAAACAGGAGATGTGGGAAGATCCATAACCGATCTCCGGATCGATATACAGGGCGAAGATCTCGCGGAGGATGTACGATCTGTACTCAACACCCTGCAGATGCAGGCGAAGAGGGTGCAGACGGCGAACGGAAAGTGGTACCTGATGCAGATCCTCCCCTACCGGACGATAGAGAACCGTATCGAGGGGGTCATCATCACCTTCACTGATATGACGCCGCTCAAGGAGATGGAGGTCTCCCTTGAGGAGGCCCGGAGGTATGCTGAGAACCTCATCGCCATCGTTCACGAACCCCTGCTGGTACTGGATGGCAAGCTCCGTGTCATATCCGCAAACAGTTCGTTCTATGCGGTGTTCCAGGTCACGCAAGAGGAGACGGAAGGAAGACTCATCTACACACTGGGGAACCAGCAATGGAACATTCCCCGACTCCGCACCCTGCTCGAAGAGATCCTGCCCCAACGGACGGAACTCGACGGATTTCTGGTGGAACACGACTTTCCTGCGATCGGACACCGGGTGATGCGGCTTAACGCCCGGACGCTACGTTCAGAGGTCGGACCTGAGCGGATCCTCCTCGCCATTGAGGATATAACCGACCGGAGAGAGCAGGAGGAACTAAAGACCACATGATCCGGGTGAGGGGTCATCGCCGGCCATCAGGGATCTCCATGCACTGCCCTGCATCGCATGGTAACGCTCGCAGGGGTGGAAGGAGAGATCAGGTCGATGGCGGGGTGGGCGGTGCATGACGGCGGTGAGGGGTGATGATGGGACGGTTGCAGGGAGAGAGGAGACCCATGGAACATGATGGACGCGGGACGGAGGAGGTGAGCAAACCTCTGGCGATCGTGGGCATCGGTACATCCGCGGGCGGACTTGAGGCGTTCGAGCAGTTCTTCGGGAGCATGCCACCGGATACCGGGATCGCCTTCGTGCTGATCACGCACATGGATCCCGCTCAGAGGGGGCACCTGCCGGAGATCCTCCGGCGGTTCACCAGGATGCCCGTGCGGGAGACCACGGACGGCATGCGGATCGAGGCGAATACGGTGTACGTGAAGCCCGCACAGGCCGACCTCACTATCTTCCACGGCACCATCGGACACCTGGAACCGATCCGGGCGCATGGCCTCCGGATGCCCATCGATAGTTTTTTCCAGCACCTCGCCGAGGACCAGGGTGGAAAGGCGGTGGGGATCGTGCTCTCCGGGACGGGAAGTGATGGAACGCTCGGGATCAGGGCCATCAAAGAGCACATGGGCATGGTGATGGCCGAGGATCCGTCTTCGGCCCGGTTCAGCGGTATGCCCGAGAGTGCGATAGCTACCGGGCTTGTGGATTACACCGCTCCACCCGAAGAACTCCCTGATCTGCTCATCCAGTACGTGAAGTTCTCTGCTACCGGTTCCGCAGGCGATCTGCTCACCACATCCCGGATGGAGGCTGACCTGAAGCGGATCTTTACCCTAATCCGCCTGCGAACCGGTCAGGATTTCTCCCGATACAAGCGCAACACCGTCAGGAGGCGTATCGAGCGCCGGATGGCCCTGCACCATATCCTGGGTGTCGGGAGGTACGTCGCGTTCCTCCACGAAAACCCACAGGAGATCGACGTCCTTGCACACGAGCTCCTGATCGGAGTAACCCGGTTCTTCCGGGATCCGGGTGCCTGGATTGTGCTGAAAGAGGAGATCCTCAAGGGCCTGCTCCCCGCGAGACAGCAGGGGGGGGCGATCCGGGCATGGAGCGTGGGCTGTTCCACTGGGGAGGAGGCTTACAGTCTCGCCATCATCCTCAGGGAGTGCCTGGATGCCCTGGAGCGGACGGATACGATCCAGGTTTTTGCGACCGATGTGGATGCGAAGGCGATCGGAGTCGCACGGCGAGGCACCTACCCAACGAACATCGTCGCTGATGTCTCCCCCGAGCGACTGGAACGCTTCTTCGTAAAGAAGGATGATACCTACTTCGTGCGCAAGGAGATCCGGGAGAGTGTGATCTTTGCGACGCAGAACGTCCTCTCGGACCCTCCGTTTACTCATCTCGACATCCTCTCCTGTCGCAACCTCCTCATATACCTCTCGGCGGAACTACAGAAACAGGTGATACCCCTCTTTCAGTATGCCTTAAACCCGGGCGGGCTTCTCTTCCTCGGTACAGCTGAATCGATGGGTGGGTTTGATGTCCAGTTTAAGACGATCGATAGCAGGTGGAAGATCTTCCAGCGCCGGGAGGGTACCCCCCCGCAGGCGCCCTGGCTCGGGATACCGGCTGTACCCACACAACCCACGGCAGCGGAGAGGAAGGGGCGAGAGTTCGCGAAAAAAGAGGAGGTTGTCACTGCACTCGCCCTGGACTGGCTGCTCGCGCAGTACGCTCCTCCGGCAGTTATCGTGAACGGAGAAGGCGATATCCTGTATTTCCACGGCCGGACGGGGAGATACCTGGAATCCGGGTCTGGTGGGGCGACCCTGAACATCCACACGATGGCGCGGCCTGCGATCCGGGATCTGTTGACCCCCATCCTCCAGGCGGCCGCCCGGGGAGAGGAGAACTTCGCCCGAACGGCTGTTTCTGTGCGAGTGAGCGATGGGGAGCGGCAGATCCTGCTCACGGTCCGGCCGGTCGGGAGGTGGGCGGCGAGAGGGGGCATGCTCTATGTCATCACTTTCCAGGGTGAAGAGGAGGCGTATCGGGAGCACACCGGGGGTGAAATGAGGGAAGGCAAGGCGCCGGTCCCTGCCCCGGAGGTGGACCCGATGCATAAGATCGCCCGGATCCACTTCCAGCTCCAGCATTCGCTTGAGGGTACGCAGGCCTCTCAGGGGGAGCTCCAGAGCGCGAACGAGGAACTGAAGAGAGCGAATGAGGAGCTGACAGGTTCCAGGGAGGAACTTCAGTCCCTAAACGAGGAGTTGCTCGCCGTCAATGCTGAATGCCAGAGGAAGATCGATGAATTCTCAGAGCACAACGGTGATATGCGCAATCTCCTGCAGGTAACCAATGTCGCCATGCTCTTCCTTGATAACGACCTCCGGGTGCGGCGGTTCACCGATCCCCTCCAGCCCATCGTCAACCTCCAGGCGGGAGATGTGGGGAGGCCCATCACCGATCTTGCGGTCAACCTCGGGTATGTGGAATTTCTGGACAGTATCCGGGGCGTGCTCAGAACCCTGCAGATGCGAAAGAAGTCGGTGCAGACGAGAGAAGGGAAGTGGTTTGAGATGCGGATCCTGCCTTATCGGACAGCGGAGAACCGGATCGAGGGTGTGGTGATCACATTCATCGACATCAATCAGCGCAAAGAACTCGAGTCGTCTATCAAGCGGGTGCGCGCGTACGCTGAGGAGATTATGGCCGTCGTTTACGAACCTCTGCTGGTGCTGGATGCTGAACTCCGCGTTATATCTGCGAATCGCCCATTTTATGCGGCATTTCAGATCACGCCCGGAGAGGTCGGGGGAAAGCCCATCTACGCACTCAAGGACGGGCAATGGGACATTCCCCGACTCCGCACCTTGTTCGAGGAGATTCTGCCCGGAGAGGGAGAAGTCGAGGGATTTCTGGTGGAACATGATCTTCCCGGGATCGGGCACCGGGTGATGCGGATCAACGCCCGGACGTTACACTCAGAGGTCGGACCTGACCGGATTCTCCTCGCCATCGAAAGTGCTGTAGATCAGCCTTTGTAGAGTTTTAAAGGGCTTGAACACCGGATAAAGTCTGTCTCGTGGGTATCCCGGCCGAAAGGCAAACGGCAGATATATAAACTCACTGATGCAAATGTCGAAACATTATCGACCACCGTCAGCCCCTCTATCAGGGATCCGGCGGGGCCGGGCCATACATGAAATTCAGTGCGATGCAACACAAAAAAGCTGAGTATGTGCAACAGCTGCAGGCAATCTTTCAGGAAAACGGTGGAAATTCTGCTACATTCTATGCCGTTGTGCAGTATCTCTTCGAGGAACTGATCGTGGATTGGTCTCGTGCGGTCGAGGATCTCCAACAGGAGAATGCGACACTTCGAAGGGGGATGGATGCCCGGCAGAGCCTCCACCGGGATGCTCGCACGGCAGCCCTTGAACAGGCCCGGACCTACGCCGAGGAGCTCGTTACCGCGAATGAAGAGCTCGAAGCGGCAAACGAGATGTTAAACAGCCAGAACGAGGAGCTGACCCTCGCACAAAAGATCGCTGTGATGGAGCGGGAACGTTACTACGAGCTCTTCGATGCCGCCCCGGAAGGTTATCTGGTGACAGACGGGAGCGGACGAATCTTTGAGGCCAACCGCACCGCGGGAGCGCTCCTCGCCATCCACAAAGAGAGCCTGATCGGGCGCAACCTCCTCAACTTTGCCCGGGCCGGGAGCCGGGCCAGACTTGAGGTCATGATGGTCCGGGCGATCCGGGGGGAGGAACGGCAGACCTTCGAAGCGGATCTCCTGCCGCTCATGGAAAGGCCCGCGCATGTCTCCATGAGCATCGTGCCGGTCAGACTCGGGGAAAATATGGAGCCATCGCTCCGCTGGATGATTCAGGATATCAGCGACCGCAAGCAGACCGAAGAAGCGCTTCGGCGCCTGAATCGGGAGGTCGAGGCGGCACGGGACGAGGCGAATCTCTACGTAGATATCCTGACCCATGATATAAGGAACACCGAGAATGTCTCGAACCTCTACGCCGAACTGCTCGTTGATAGCCTGGAGGGAGAGGGGGCCCGGCACATGGCGAACCTTCAGCGGAGCATCAGGAGAAGTATTGAGATTCTCGAAAATGTCTCCACGATCCGCCTGATCCACCGGACGGTCTCTGAACTCAGGTCGGTTGATCTCGATGTGGCCATCCAGGATGCGGTCGAGGGGTATTCTCAGAGCACCATCCGCTACGAAGGGACACATCACCGGGTTCTCGCCGATGACCTGCTTCTTGTGATCTTCAACAATCTTATCGGCAACGCGGTGAAACACGGGGATCCCGGTGTCGGGATCACCATCCGGGTGGAGGAGGAGGGTGAGTCTGTCTGTGTCTCGGTCGAGGATACCGGTCCAGGCGTGCCGGACTCTGAGAAAGAAGCGATCTTCCACCGCTACGAGCAAAAAAAACGGGGTGTCGGGGAGGGGCTCGGTCTCTACCTCGTGCAGATCCTCGTCCGGCGCTACGGCGGCAGGATCTGGGTCGAGGATCGGGTGCCGGGCTGCCCGGAGGAAGGCGCGGCGTTTCTGTTGACGCTCAGGAAGGCGGTTTAGGCGACCTGCATCGTCGCCTGTGTGGGGTGGGTCGCTGGGTACTCAGCGTAGACGGCGTTAACCCCCTCGAAGTCCGCGAGGCCGGTGAAGTAGATCCGTGTCTGGACGGCGCCAGAGAAGTCGAGGCCGCCTTCGGCAAGCAGCGCCTGCAGGTTCTCCATCACCTGGACGGTCTCGCCGGCGACGGTGCCGGTAGCCGGGTCAAGGCCGATCTGCCCCGATGCGAAGACGTAATCGCCGCACGGCACGGCCTGGCTGTACGGCCCGATCGGCTCCGGGGTATCGGCCGTGTAGAGGGCAGTCTTTCCCGTGTCGGAGGATACGGTCGCGTATGAGGGCGAGAGCCAGGATAGGCGTGCTGCCGTTCATACCGTGTCCTCGCCTGCCCAGGCCGGAACGTCCATATGAGGTGTTCTATGCGCCGGCAGGTATACTTTTGGAGAAGAGAAATATCGAGAGATACCCGGATATAGAAAAATGGTAGGTTAATATAGTCCCGATCCAAAATTGATACTTAATGTGCTATGGCAAGCGGAGATGGAAGATCTGCAGGGGAAATGGACCGTCTTCCTGTCCCCCTCTGTAGCGCTTGAACAACCCTCTTGAGGTCTAACAATGGACACCACGACAACATCTCTTGCTCAACTCGAATCCCACCTCTGGGAAGCCGCCAATATCCTGCGTGGGCCTGTCGATGCAGCCGATTTCAAGACCTACATCTTCCCGCTGCTCTTCTTCAAACGGATCTCCGA
>JAAZID010000449.1 GCA_012510295.1 Methanomicrobiales archaeon
CGGGCTGATCCCGGAGGAGCTCGCACCGACTGCAAAGTTCCTCCATAACCCCTTTATAGTCTTGAGGACCGCCTCTCCACCGGAGGGATTCGCTTGTCGGAAACTCGTCTCCGTTATACTGTTCTTGGAGCAGAATGAGGATGGAGGGTATACCGTAACGGTACCATCCCTTCCGGGATGTATCATTGAGGGGTCTACCCGGGAAGAGGCGCTGGCGCATATCGGGGAGGCGATTGCAGGATACGTCGAGGTGGCCAAAAAACTCGGCAAGCCAATCCCGGTTGAGATCTCCGTTCCCCTGAACACAACTAACGCGAGGGTATGAGAGAACCACCGGCGTGAAGGTGGTCAGAGCCCTCAAGAAAGCCGGGTTCGAAGTGGTTGGCGTCCGGGGAAGTCACCGCGCTATACGCGACGCCATCGTGACCGTTCCTGTGCATTCCTTTCGCCGGGGTGCTCGCTGGCGTGTGGGTCTTCTTATGTTCCCGGGCGGGTTGTAAACGAGAATTTTGATTCTCTGGTTACCGCCTTTGCTTTGATATTGGCCGCTATTGTGAGGATTTTTTGTGTACAAAAGTGTTTACAACCCCGGTTGTAAACGAATGATTTTGTGCCAGCGATATGGTGACTGGTGGGGGCCTGGTGATCTTTGCTATTGTCACCCGGCACCACCCAGCCCCGGGCAGCTTCAGGTGTGACCGGTCTCCTGCTCGCTGTCCGGGGCAGGGTGGTGCGTTAGTATCCCCGGGGCGCGCGGTCTGGCGGAGCCGGATGAACGATTGGTCGGAAGCGTGGTTAAGAAATGGTGGATAAATTGACGACGAATAGGAGATACAGCAGATAAATGAGCGATTGATGTAGGGCATGGTGAAGAAATGGTGAATGAATGGATAAGATATGAACGATTGAGCACGAGCCGGGGGCATCGAGGTACATCTTTCGGCAATCTTTTGCCCCTTTCGCCGGGCCGGCGCTCATCAACGATTGGAGGCTGCCCGGTGGGGGTGTGTCTCTCGATCCGCAGGTACCCCCGTGGATAGAGGCCTCTTTCCTGCCGGCCGCCACCCCCGGAGGCAAAAACAGTCACTTTCGTAACTGTTTTGAAACATGCTCTGGATCCAGGAGCCTGGCCTCCCACCCGTTTAAGAAGGATGGGGTGTGTAATACCCTGCAATTGTGTTTTGCCCGGTCAACCACCGGCGTGGGCAGGCCGGTTCCAAAAGGTATTGCCACATGCTGTACAACCGGAACACCTGCATCGCCTTTTCCCGGTAATCTCCAGGAGTGGTCTTTGAGGTCCGGTCACATGTTCACACTATTTTCAGTTGTTCCATCTCCAGCAGTTTGTGATAATCCATATACATGTGAACTGGATCGGTAGATCTTCTGGTCGCTCGTTTGAACCCAAATTTTTCGTAAAATCCCACGGATTCTTGTTTTGAATCTACAGTGATGATCCTGCACCCGACGTGTTTCGATATATTCATCGTGAGTGCCAGAACTTCACCAGGCATCAGAAAACCGATGCCGATTCGCTGATGTTTTGCGGAAGTCGCCAATCGAGCGATTTTTATGGTTGGATATTTTCGGTACGGGTACCCTCGCTTCCCATCCTCCGGGGCTACCTGCCTGACATCGATGCAGTCGGTGACGAGGGTGAAAAATCCGACTATTTCAGAGCCGATATATGCAATATGGGTTACTGAAAGTCGTTCTTCCTGATATTCCTTCGAATCCTCGATCAAGAACTCATCCAGATCGGCATGACCACATCTGAAGGTTGATATATCCAGATCTCTAGTGCATCGATTCCCAATAAACAATACAATATATAGTATGACGACAACCATATACTATGCCATTTGTATCTACCCGTGAACCGGTTATATTGTTGAATGAGGATGTGGACTATTTGGAACAACTGATCCACTCTCGCACAACACGGACGGATCTTCATGAGCGGGCGAAGATCGTCCTCCTAAGTCATCAAGGCAACACCGATTCTGCTATTGCCCGTAAGCTGGGGATAGATCGCCAGAAAGTCAGTCGGACTATCAATCGAGTCCTCGCCATTGGTGTCCGAGAGGGATTGAA
>JAAZID010000085.1 GCA_012510295.1 Methanomicrobiales archaeon
CTCTATGGAGCCAAAGCTAAACCTTAAAGCGTCCGGCATCCTGTGATCATTTTATCGGATGGATCTCGTCATCGGGAAGGTCGGCGACCGGGATGTCGCCGTCGATGCCCAGGAGGTGGTCACGGGACGGACCTGCATCATCGCGCAGTCGGGTGCCGGGAAGAGCTGGGGCATCGCTGTCCTCTGTGAGCAGCTCCTCCAGGCGCGGATAGGGTTCTGCATCATCGATACGGAGGGGGAGTACTTCTCGCTCAAGGACCGGTTCTCCCTCATCTGGCTCAGTTCAGGCGAGGGTTGTGATGCGGAGATCGGGAAGGTCGATCTCAGGGAGGTGATGCAGGAGGCTATCCGCTCCAGGGCGGCGGTTATATTCGACGTCTCGGAGGCGGCGGATATGCGCGAAGAGGTGACGAAGCTCGCCGAGATCCTCTACGACCTTGAGAGCCGGCTGAAACAGCCCTTCCTGCTGATCGTGGAGGAGGCCGACAAGTTCATCCCGCAGATCGGCACCCCTATACAGAAGATCGAGGAGATATCCCGTCGGGGCCGGAAGCGCGGACTCGGCCTGATGGTCGCGACCCAGCGGCCGTCGCTCGTGGCAAAGAACGTTCTCTCGCAGTGCAACAGCCAGATCATCGGGAAGCTCTCGATCGAGAACGATCTAAAAGCCGTCAGTCTCTTCTTCTCATCCAGAAAGGAGGTCGAGGAACTCGCTGAGCTCGAACCCGGAGAGTTCTTCGTTATGGGTGGTCTCTCCCGGGGGAAGGTGAAGATGAGGTTTCGCGGGCGGGTGACGAAGCACCGGGGGGTGACACCCCGCCTCGTGCCTGCACCGCCGGCCCCGGCTCCCAGAACCCCCGCTCCCCCTCCGGAGGAGGCAGAACCGCTCACCGCTACTGCCGATGATGCGATCATCCCGGTGCTGATCCGTGAGGAGGCGCTCGATATCGCGAAGGGAAAGCGGAGGCGCCGGTTCCGTATCCTCGAGCACGAGGAGCGGATCGTCTCCGCCGAGCGCATCTACCGGCCGCTCCTCGTGGTTGATATCCGCTACATCGGCGGTCTCATCCGGAAGACGACGAAGACGGCATCGTTCGTCCTCGATGCCCTGACCGGCTGCATTGTCGAGCTGGATCGCGGCATGAAGGTCAGACCCGGGTTTTCGGAGCTCCTGGGGCTCGATGAGACGGCGGTGAAGGTCGTCGCCGGGCTTGCGAACGGTGGGTCGACGATGGCCGAGATCGAGGCCGATACCCGCCTTTCGCCCGGTGCGGTGAAGAAGGCCGTAAAGCAGCTCCGGGAGGCGAAGCTCATCACCGAGATGACGACGGCGGGGAGTGCTGTGGTGTATGTGCCGCTTCTCACCGGGGAGGTTCCGGGGCTGCACACACTCCGGCGGGGGGAGGATCTCCCTATGGAGCCCCTCCGCGAGGAGGCGCTGGAGGCGAAGGTCACGGAGGCGTCGCTCCGGACCATCCTGAAAGGGCTTGAACCGACGGCCGAGATCGTCGGGCTTGAGACGGTATACTACCCGGTCTATGAGGTCGGTTTCTCGTCGGAGCGCGGGGAGCGCTCGATCGTCCTCGACGGTATATCGGGAAGGGAGCTCTCCTTCCCGGCACCCTGACCGGAGCGCTTATCCATCTTCCGGTTAACATGGGATCTTGCGCCCGCCGGCCCACGAGGCGGGTGGGGGATCAACAGGTGATTTCTTTGGACTCATATCGATGCACAGTATGTGGCTACGTCTACAACCCCGCAGTCGGGGACTCCGCCCACGGTATTAAGC
>JAAZID010000086.1 GCA_012510295.1 Methanomicrobiales archaeon
AATATAAACATATATAAATTTGCACGCCGCTGAAGATCGTCGCCGGGCGATGCAAAGATATGCACGAACCCCCGCGATAGTATCGATGTTTGTTTCCCGGGTGCGTGGATGATCGGAGTCCCTGCTTCAGTGCGGTCGCCTGATAACCCCACTGGCACAATCCTCCACACAATGCAGATCCGCCCCAGCCCCCTCCAGGTAGAGGCTATAGATCTCCCGCGACCGCACGATCGCCAGCTGATTGGGAAAACAATCGAGGCAGGAACTCGATCACCCACGCACCCGGGGAACAATCTTCGGTATCATGGCGGGTTTCGGTGCATATCTTTGCACCGCCCGGCGGCGATCTTCAGCGGCGTGCAAATTTATATATGGTTATATTCACTATTTTTCTCTCCGGGAGAGAGTATGCACAAAGAAGAATTAATAGCCTTACATGGGATTCTCACAGAGATCAAAGACTATTTTGAACTTGCAAATCCGGAACTGAAATTCTCGCAGTATTATGCGTTGAAAATCGATCCTTCTCAGGTGCATAAGAGCAAAATGGAGCACAAATACGCAATATTCGTGCTCGGAACTGAACTTGCAAATGCCATGAAAGATGTGGAGTTCTCATCATCCGGGAGGATCTCCGCCCGGATGAAGGAACTCGCTGAAAAGACACTCAAAGAGATCGAGTATATCGAGTAGCGCCGGCCGGCGTTACTCACAGGAGCCATCGACAGGTGGGGTTCCGCCGGCCCCACCACTCTTCTCCTCTCAGGCCCGCATCCCGCGCTCTTCCTGGATGAGGTACCGGGCGAGCAGCTCCGGTATGGGGGCCGCCATGCAGTGCCAGTTCGGCGTCCCGTTCACCTCAAGGACGGTGTAGCCCTCAGCATCCTGGAGGAGATCGACGCCGCAGTAGTCTATCCCGATCGCCGCCGCCGCAGCCTCGGCGATGGCGCGCATATCCTCATCGATCGCGACGGGGGCGCCGATCCCGCCCTGGTGGATGTTGTGCGTAAGGCTGTCCGACCTGCGGGATATCGCGCTGACCGCCTCCCCGCCGAGGACGAATATACGAAAGTCCCGGTCATTCGGTACGTACTCCTGCAGGTACCAGGGCCCCGGCCCGAGGTCGTCAGGTCGGGTCACGAGCCTGATGCCGTTCCCGTCGTAACCGTAGAGCGGTTTGTAGACGACCTTCCCGTGCCGGCGGAGGAAATCACGCGCCTGCGCCTCCGCCTTGATGTAGGCGGTATCCGGCGTCCGCACACCGCACTTCAGGAGGAGCGCGGTCGTCATCGCCTTTGATGCACAGGTGACGATGCTCTCCGGTGTGTTGATCACCCGGTTATGGAGCGATAAAACGTTGAGCGTCTCGAACTGGTGCCCGTCCTGCCGGATCCCGCAGACCCATATGAGATCGTTCTCAAGTCCGGCATCGAGGGGGTCGACCATACCAGGGTCAAGAACCCTGCACCGGGCACCAGCTCTCTTCAGTTCCCCTATAACAGCGCCGGTCGAGTCATCATCCGGCGTATCGGTCGGTTTTGGTACGATATGGATCATGCGCCTCACATCCCGCCCCCTGGTCAGAGACTCCGTCAGGGGTCATTACCATTTTGTACCTGGCCGGATATAATCGATGAGGAAGGAACTGCCTGTGCAGAAGAACCGGATCGCTATCATCGGGTGCGGAAACCCCTTCATGGGGAACGACGGGGCCGGATATCTCACGATGCAGGCCCTTGAGGGGAGGTACCCCGGCGTCGACTGCATCGATGGCGGCACCGGCGGCTTTGGCCTGATCCCGCTTATGGAGGAGTACGAGAGGGTGGTGATCGTCGATGCTATGACGGGCATCGGCGACCGCATCGGTGACGTCGTCATACTTGAGACGCCGCCCGTCCATGCCCACCCGGCATGCTCGCTCCACGATATCGGCGTCGGGGAGGCTGTGGCGGTAGCCCGCGAGCTCGGGCACGCCGGAGAGATCGTCGTCGTGGGGATCGAGGCGGGGGAGATCCGGGCATTCACCCGGGAGGTCGACCCGGCGGTCAGGGAGGGGATCAGGGTCGCCGGGGAGCATATACTCCGGATCATCGGTGAGTGGGCGGATGATGCGGGAAGAGGGGCCTGAGGCGCAGGTCAACAGGATCTGCTCCCCCCGGGCGCCCCGCCCCCTCTCCACAAAACCCCCGGAGGATCAGCTCGGGTGCTCCCGGAGGATCGGTATCACTGTGCGGGGGCAGGCCTCGCCCTGCGCCCCCCGGGCTCCGGCCCCTCGACGACCGGGTTTTCCCGGCGGATACTCCACTCGGTGAATGAACCTTCATAAAGCCGGACCCGGGGGTAGAGGTAGAGCCACTTGAAGAGGACGAACTCGTTTGTGGCTTCCCGCCCGGTTCCGCACGTGCATATGACGGTCATGCTCCGGTCTATGCCATGGTCTTCGAGGATCGCATCGAGCTCGGCGTTCGGTTTGAAGAGCGCCGGGTTTCCGTCATCCATCAGGCTCCTCCACGGCAGGCTGATGGCGCCAGGGATATGCCCGGCCAGCCTCCAGGGGCCCTTCCCGGCATAAAACTTCATCGGGCGCGCATCGAGCACGACGACGTTATCATCATCCTTGATCTGGACAAACTCGTCATACCCGATGGCGTAGTCGCTACGGAGCTCACCCGTAAACCCGGAGGGATCGATCGCAGGATACTCCTGGGAGAGTTCCCGGTTCTCGCTCTTCCACGTATCGATACCGCCATCGAGTATGTATACCGTATCGTGACCGTACTTCGCGAGCGAATACGCCATCATCATCTGGGCAAGCCCGTCACCCTGACCGGAGAACGCCCCCTTGCCGGTGTAGACGACGACCGGGGAGCCGGCCTTGAGCCCGACGCGCTGAAACGACTCCTGGATACAGGCGCGCGGGGAGAACGCGGTCGGGAAACCACGTTCAGGGACCCGCAGGACACCCTCGTTTAAGTAGACGGCGCCCGGTATGTGTTCCTGTATGTAGTCATGCACGTTCGGCTGGGTATCGAGGACCGTCAGATCCTCGTCGTACAGGTGGTCGGCCAGCCAGTCTGTGGTCACGAGCTTCACCTTCCCATCACCACGGGGGTACGGGGCATTCTCCCGGTCGCTCATCGCCTGGATGCGCTCTTCACCGCCGGGAGGGGTTATCTTCTCAGCCATTCTTAAATCACCTCATGACTTCCCCCACAGGTGAGGGGGAGATCAAGAACCCCTCTCCCGGCCTGAGGTGCTATATACCTTATGCCGGATCCGGCACGGCACACGGGAGGAGGATCTGCGAGGGATCCCGC
>JAAZID010000087.1 GCA_012510295.1 Methanomicrobiales archaeon
AGGAGTTCGTTCAAGAAAAAGGTGAAGAAAGCCGGGGCCACATTCTTCTACGGCGCCATGTGCGGCTTCTTCACCGCCGAGGAACTCGACGAGATCCTCTTTGAGGCAAGCGAGGTCGCCCGGTTCCTGCTGGAGGTCGAAGGCACGAGCCTGACCATCGACGACGAGATCGAGATCGAGGACCGGATCACCGAGGTGATGCGGGGCGTGGCCGAGGCGGCGTCGGTCATCCTGAAGACCAGGCCCGGCCAGGAGAGTGAACAATCATGAAGATCATCCAGATAATCGGCCGTTCAAACACAGGAAAGACCACGTTCATAGCGAACCTGGTCCCGGCGCTCTCAGCGCACGGAGCCGTCGGCGTGGTCAAGCACCTGGGGCATCACGGCTTTGCGCTCGAGCCCGGGAAAGACACCACCCTGTTCTATGAATCACATGCTGCTATATCCGGCGGCATCGACTACGAGAAGTCCGTCGTCATCAGACGCGACAATGACCTCGACTCCACCCTGGAGACCCTCTGCAACGCCGGGATAGACTACGCCATACTCGAGGGCTTCAAATCCAGACCCTTCCCCAGGGTGGTGATAGGCGATCTCGAGAGCGAGAATATCGTGCTCCGCAACCCCTCGATCGAGGACGTGATCGCTGCCCTCCCGGAGTTCGAGGACTACTACACGGTTGAAGGACTGGTCCGTGAGCTGAGGCGTGAGTGCGACATATCGCATGCCGGGGCCATCCTCACGTTCAACGGGATCGTCAGGGAATGGACCGGCACCGAGCGGACGGAGTATATGGAGTTTGATGCAACCGTCGATGCCCTGGCAGAGAGCCTCCGGCAGGAGATAGAATCCGTTCCCGGGATCATCGGCGCACGGTTCCATCACCGGAAGGGGCGGCTCTACGCCGGGGATGATCTCACCTACGTTGCTATACTCGCAAAACACCGCCAGGAAGCATTCGCCGCCGCGAGCAGGGCGATCGACCGGTTGAAGCAGGAACTACACGATGTGGAGCTGTAACATCTATGCACGATAAAAAACGGATGTTTGGAACGAACGGCGTCCGAGGGGTGGTCGGGGATATGATAACGCCGACCCTCGTCCTCAAGATCGGCGCTGCACTCGGTTCGATGCGGAAGGGCACCATCGCCGTCGGCAGGGATACACGGACGTCCGGCGAGGCCCTGGTCCACGCCCTCAAAGCCGGCCTCCTGATGACCGGGTGCGACGTGGTGGATATGGGCATTCTCCCCACGCCGGCCCTGCAGTACATCATAAAGATCGATGACCGGTTCGCCGGCGGTGCGATGATAACCGCATCCCACAACCCCCCTGAGTATAACGGCGTTAAAGTCATCGAAGCCGACGGGACCGAGATGGCGGACGACGAGATCATCAAACTTGAGAACCGGTTCTTCGCCGACGAGTTCGACGCGGTCGCCTGGGACAGTGTCGGGAGAGAAGCCGCCGCACCCGAGCGCATCGAGGAATACATCCAGGCGATCGTGAGGCACTTCCCGGCAGGCATCGGTAACGGCATGACCGTTGTCGTCGACCCCGGTTCCGGTCCTGCGGCCCTCACCACCCCCCTCATACTCGAGAGGATGGGCTGCCGGGTCCATACCATCAACGCCCGGATCGACGGCACCTTCCCGGGCCGTATGCCTGAGCCGACCCCTGAAGGGCTGCAACCCCTCTCGGAGATGGTCATCGCAACGGGTGCCGCCTTCGGGGTGGCGCACGACGGCGACGCCGACCGGGCAGTCTTTGTTGATAACAGGGGACGCTATATAGAAGAGAACTATGAGTTCGGCCTGATAGAGGACTACGTCTGCCGCAGAAACCCCGGCGGCCTCATCGTCACCCCGGTCGCCACCTCCCGGCTTATCCAGGATATCGCCGATAAGCATGGGTGCACCATCGACTACACCCCTGTAGGAAGTATCTATGTTGCACGGCGGATGATCGATCTCATCAGCCAGGGGGAGACCGTCTCGTTTGGCGGTGAAGGGAACGGTGGTCTGATCTACTCCGACCATCAGTTCTGCCGGGACGGAGGTATGACCGCTGCAATGATGGTAGCGGTTCTTGCGGATCAGGGTGAGAAAGATCTCGCGGTTCTCATCGACGATCTCCCGGTCTACCACCTGATCAAGGAGAAATATCCCGCCCCCGACCCGGCCGTTCTGGTCCGCACCGTCGAGGAGGCATTTGGGGGAGAGATCGTCGAGAAGATCGACGGCATCAAGATCATCAGGGCTGATGCATGGGCGCTGGTGCGGGCGTCGGGCACGGAACCTATGGTCAGGATCATGATCGAGTCAAGAGATCCGGGCATCGCCGATGCCCTGTACCAGGAGATCGTGCAGGTGATCGGACCGGGCTGATCTCCCCGCTCCTGTGCAGGCGAAGTCCACCCCCCGCAAGTTAAATGTTCTATTCACGGAGGTGTGAATGAGACTCACTTTCCCCCATATTTCAGGCATTCCAGGGGATCTCTTAAAATTCCATCAAAGAATACCTTTGCGGGAACGAAGCAATCTATATATACGATGATTGATATGCATGATACAGAACCTGCTGGAGAGCGGTGATCAAAAATGGATGGTAAGCCACAGATGAATCAAAAAATTATATCTGCAGTCTCTTCCGGTGATCCGCGTGAGGTCGAGAAGGTAGCTTTAGATATTGCGGAGACCCGGACGAGGAAGGAGAAGAGATCTCTCTATGAACAGATGAATGCAGCCCTGATAGAGGCAGCATTCGAGGAGAACCAGCCAGAACTCTTAGGCCAGCTTGTTGAGGTGACAAAAGAGGAGGTATTTGATCTTATCCGGCGCATCACTGGACTTTACCGTGAGACCAGGGATGAGACGTGGTTCCTCACAATATTTGCCCTGATCGACAAACTCGACCGCAAAAGCCACCAGTCCGATATACTTGCCGAAGTCTCCCGTGATCTGGTGCAGGCAGGGGTCGATACCGGCGATATCCACTACATCTGGAAGGGAGAAGAAGCCTTCAACCAGATCAGTATCCGTAAATATCGCTCTGCTATCCTCTCTGATATCATCCCGCTCTTCATCCAGTACGGGCAGAAATACCAGAGTGTCGATATCATGCAACACGCTCTTCAGACGCTCTCCGAGATAAGCGACATATCGAGACAATCCCAGCTCCATGCCGATGTTGCCCGGGCTATCGCTGCTACCGGTATCGAGATGGGCGATATCCACCTTGTGATCAGTAGCATTTTAAGTGCTACTGAGATCGACCAGAAGATCCGGCGTACCAACTCGATCACTGACATCGTGGATGCCACCTGGCGTTCTCCGCTGAAAAAAGAGATCGTCGATATCGAAAAAATTGTAGATTATATCTCCAGGATTCCCGAAGAACGGCTCACGGAGGTTCTTGCGATCCTGACCGAGCACCTCCTCGACCGCCAGCGGGACAAGAAAGATGTCTACGCTCGTTTGCTCAGGCTCGATGACGAGAAGCTCTGGGCCGGCCAGACCCTTGTTCTCGAACTCCTGAAAAAGGCGGAACGTAGCGGAGATCGATGGTATCTCGACAAGGCGTTTGAGTTCAATGCCAGGAGCATGGTAGAGACCCAGCTCCCTATTGAGGAGATCGTCCTCTCCGGCATCGCGGTCGTCGAGAAGAGCGGCAACCCGACCATCCTCCTCGATGTCGCACCGCTGATCGACGAGTCCTGTGATGTTGCAAAGGCTGCCCACCTCTATCGGCAGATCACCGATGCCCTCTCCAGGATGGGCGACTTCTACCACGCGATCGAGGTCATGAAAAAAGCCAGCGCAACCACCCAGAGGATCAATGCCCAGTTTTTCGACACCAGTGTCCGCCTGATCAAGGATGGCATCAAACGTGACGAGATCGGGCTCGTCCGTGAAAACATCCTCGCCACACTGGATACCGATATTATCGACTCGCTGATACACCAGGCGGTGACCGACTTCTGCAAGGACTACACCTTTGGCGAAATCGTCGGGCACACATCAGCAATAAAAGAACTTGTCCGGTTACACCAGGCACAGGATACCCTGCTCTTCGAATGCAACAACATCCTGATCGGGCGGGGTTTCATCCGCCAGGAGGATCCATCCGACCTCGTGAACCTGGTAAACCAGATCGAGGATCAGACCCTGCGTGAGCAGGCTATTATGGCTATCGTCGTCGAGATGGCACGGATCGGCGTCGCCCGAAAAGACCGGGATCTGCTCCGGCGTGCGACCGCACTCACCTGTGAGATCATGGATCAGCAGGCGCGGGCTGAGGCGCTTGGTGGTGTCGTGGACCAGACGGCTATCCTTGCCGTGGAGGATGGCGACCTTGAACTCCTCCACGGCATGCGGGTCCTCTCTGCATCCCTGTTGGAACCGGATCACTGCCTCTTTGCGATGGGCAAGGTTATCCACGGACTGATCATGTACGGGATCGAGCAGCTCTCGCTTCAGGCGCTCGATGAGGCAACCCAGATCCTCGCCCAGATCACTGATCCGTCACTGCAACGACACCTGGTCGACCCTCTCATCGAGGGTTACATCCGTGTCGGAAGCCTGCAGGCGGCAGACCACCTCTCCCGGGGCGGTGCCCGGGTCTTCGAAGGCATGATGGAGCCTTTCACGATCGCGTTCGATCTCCTCAAGGCCCTCACTCCACATGAGGAGATCTCGATCAGGATAGCGAGTTACATCGACATCATGCTCGAGTATACCCAGGTCTATGCGAGCCCGATCTTTGCCATCCCGATGGCACTCCTCTCCCTGGAGATCGAGGATAAATACGAGAGGACCGCCATGATCCAGCGCATCCTCACGTTCTTCACCGAGTATGTCAGGGAGTTCGACCTGACCGATCCCTATGAGGTGATGTCCCACCTGCTGGAGAGTATCGCAGGAGCGACTGAGACACCGCAGGTGCTTGAACTGATGTACCGCCTCTTTGAGTATACCGGTGATATCTATTCACGGTATTCAGGTATGTACCGGATCGTCGGCGCCTACACGGCTCTCGGCAACGAAGAACGGGCTGAGGAGATCGTCGAGAGGCTGCATGAGACTATAGGCGCCATCGCGGACCCCTCTATCCACACGATCATGCTCTCCGACCTGGTGGGTCTCATGGCCGGGATCGACCACACCGCGGCCAGGGACTATCTTGTTGAAGCTCAGGGGATGCTCAGGTTCATCGGTCCGGAGCGGGAGGCGTTCGTCAGGAAGAACCTGATCTACGCCGCAAGGAACCTCAACGCGGCCAACCGGCTGGAAGAGAATGTCGATTGGGCAGTTGAGCAGGTCAGCAGGATCGAGGATCCTGTGGAGTACGTGGATGCACTGGCGGCCGTCTTTGACATGGTCAGTGAACCCATCCAGAGAAAGGAGATCCTCTCGGCCATGTGCTATACCGTGGTGAGCATCCCTTCCCCATATGTCCGGCTCTCGATGCTCTTTGACGTGACGCGGTTTGCCGAGACTTACGGCGATGAAGAGGAGATCGATGAACTGCTGAAGGGCATGGAGAGGACAGCAGAGAAGATCCAGATCCCATTCGTCACCGCCATGACACGACAGCGTATGGCCCGATTGCTCTTCTCTTTTTACCGGAAGACCGGGAGGCTGGCCGTGCAGCAGCGGGCCATCGATGTCGTCTCCTCCATCAACGATGATCGTATCCGCTACAGCATGATGGTCCAGCTCGAGCAGGCAATGCCTCAGTCCTGGAAAAATACCGTTTTTGGCAAGATACTCGATTGCCGCGAGAAGATCCGGCGCGGCGAGTACACCACAAAGGATATGATGACGCTCGACCGGGCTATCAGGTCGGCGCCCGACCGGGCCCGGCGGTCGATCTACTACACTGAACTCTTCCTCATGGCCAGGAACGCGGGGCAGCATGAACTTGCGGAACGGATGCTCGATAGTGCGCTTGGTGAGGCAAAGATCATCAGACCTCTCTCCCGGCGGGCCTTCGCACTCGGGGATATGGCGTGCCGTATATACGCAGAACACTATACCGATCGATCCAGGGAGGTTCTTGATATGGCTGTGAGTGAGGCCCTCAACATCCGTGACACAGATATCCGGGATAGGGTATACGATGAGCTGGATATGTCCATACAGGTCGTCCAGGAGCACTGGTTGTGAAGACGATCGAGATCTGGCTATCAGGAAGGGTGCAGGGTGTCGGGTTCCGTGTATGTATACGGAAGATCGCCACCAGCCTTGGCGTCGGTGGCGAGGTCATGAACCTCCCCGACGGGAGGGTGCTCATCACCGCGACCGGGGAGCCCATCGTCCTGGAGAAGTTCGTATCCATGCTCTACGGGTGTCCCCGGGTCGTCATCAGGGATCGCATTTCGCAGGAGATCCCCCTCACCCGCTACCCTGCGTTTACGATCCAGCGGGACGCCTACCAGTACAGCACGTGAAACTCAGCGTTTGTAAGGAGTGCATCCCGAAGGATCTGCACCTGTGTATCGATCCGGGTCTGATCGATGGAGTCGCGGAGTGCCTGGACGAGCTGATTTGAGAGGTTCGTATCCAGGTAACACCTCTTCTCGCTACATTCGTAGTCATTCTCCGAGATCTCCTCCCTGGCAAACCTGATGACGATGCGGTCTACCATCATCGCTTTCTGTGGTTCAATGAGATCATAAACAAGACTCCCGGCCCCCTCGTGGAGCATGCCACGGTCGGGGTTGAGGTGGGCGCCGATCGTGGAGACGCAACAGTTGCCATAGAGCATCGCGTAGCCGAGTGAGAACATGGCGTTGACCGGGTCGTTATATGGGCGAGCTGCCCGGCGGCGGAACCCGAGTTCCGGCGGTGTTGTGCGGGAGAGGATCTCGTAGTACATGTCGCCGGTCAGGCGGGAGAGCCTCCGGATCCCCTCCATGGTGACAGAGGCTGCAAGTTCCTCCCGGGCCTGGTAGAGGAAGTCGAGCTCCCCGGCGTAGAAGATGTCCCGGCCGATGCAGTCACAGAGTTCATCGAGGAGGAGAAGTCTTGACTGCAGGCCTGCAGATGCGAGTGACTGCGCGAACCGGTAGGGGGTCGCCCGTTCCTGGGCGGTGCGCACCCCGTCCTCCGGCTGGTAGCCATAAGGGTAGAGGTAGCCGACAGGGGTGCCGTCGATATCAAAGAATGTGATGGCAGTGCCGGCTTTGAGGAGGTTTGTCACCGCCGAGGTGTGCAGGGTATGGCCACCGACGATCAGGAGGTGCCTTACCTTCTGGAGTGGGTAGTGCCTAGTGGTACTCCCGTGCGCGATGACCAGTTCCCGTGTCGTTGCCTTGATGTGCCCCCCGTAGCCGAAGACAGGAATCCAGGGTTGTGCCGCTGTAATACTATCCCTCTGCAAGTGAATAGTGGGCGCCTTTTGGTGATTAATGCATCGAAGTAGCGGTGTACCGGGCGAACGCACTGCTATGGGCAGGCGGGCCCGGTTGCCGGCGCAACCCCGGACTGTCACGGTGTGGCATGCCATGGGTTAACAAACCTTTTCCGCACCGACCGCCCACATAGAGGTAGATATACCCGGCAGCCTCGTCGCCATGTCGCAACGTCCGGCCGTCGGGCACAGATGGCTACCATATCAGCGTGCGGCCGGTTGGGGGACTCTTCCCCCTTCTTCGGCCGGCGGCATACCGATGGGATACATATGTTCTGGAACAGGGCGATGGAGACAATCCGGCCTGACGAACTCGCGGATCTTCAACTGAAACGGCTGAAATGGACGCTTCGTCAGGCGCAGGAAGTAGGATTATACAGGAAAAAATTCAGGGAGGCGGGCGTCTCTCCGGACGACATCAGGACGCTTGACGATGTGGTGAAACTCCCCTTCACCTATAAGCCGGAACTCCGGGCCGGGTATCCGTTCGGCCTTTTTGCGGTCCCGCTCAAAGAGGTCGTGCGTATCCACACCACCTCCGGCACGACCGGGAAACCGACGGTCGTCGGCTACACCCGGAAGGATCTGGATAACTGGTCGGAGCTGATCGCGCGGAACATGACCATGATCGGACTCGGGGAGGATGATGTCTTCCAGAACGCGGTCAATTATGGTCTCTTCACCGGGGGTCTCGGGTTCCATTACGGCGCCGAGAAGATCGGCATGACCGTGATCCCGAGCGCGACCGGGAACACCCGCCGCCAGATCGAGATGATCGAGGACTTCGGGGTGACTGTCATCCACTGCACGCCGAGTTACGCCCTCCACCTCTCTGAGGTGGCCCTGTCCATGGGAAAGACCCTTGATACCCTGCGGGTCGGTATATTCGGGGCCGAACCCTGGTCTGAGAATATGCGGACCGAACTCGAGCGACGTCTCGACCTGAAGGCCTACGACAGTTACGGCCTCTCCGAGATGTATGGTCCAGGTGTGGCGTTTGAGTGCCCGGAGCACAGCGGCCTCCACCTCTGGCACGACTGCTACCTCGCCGAGATCATCGATCCCGAGACGGGTGAGCGTCTCGCCCCCGGTGAGCGGGGGGAGCTCGTCATTACGCCGCTCGTCAAGGAAGCGTTACCGCTCATCCGCTACCGGACCGGCGATGTGACGCGGTTGCTTGAGGGTGAGTGTGCCTGCGGTCGCGGCGTGCGGATCGAGAGGATCACCGGCCGGAGCGACGATATGCTGGTCATCCGGGGGATCAACGTCTTCCCGTCGCAGATCGAGCACGTGCTCCGGTCCCTCCCCGAGGTCGGGGAGCAGTTCATGGTCTATGTCGACCGCAAAAAGCACCTCGATGAGATGATCATCGAGGTGGAGATGACCCGAGCCGGGTTCTCGGGCGAGCTCCAGGATCTTACCCGCATCCAGAAGAGGATCGCCGGCGAACTCCACGATATCCTCGGACTCCGGACCGCCGTGAAACTGGTTGAACCCGGATCCCTGCCCCGGTTTGAGGGGAAGGCGAGGCGGGTTATCGACCGGCGGAGGGATCTCTGATGGGGTGCTGGAACCGGAATGTCGAGGCGATACCGCCCGAGGATCTCCGGGAAGTCCAGTACAAACTCGTAAAGTCGCTGATCGGGCGCATCTATGAGACGAGCGAGTTCTACCGCCGGCGGATGAAGGAGCAGGGGATCAAGCCTGACGATATCAGGTCACTTGCAGATCTCCGGAAGCTTCCGTTCATGTACAAACAGGATCTCCGGGATACCTATCCGGATGGGCTCTTCTGTGCACCAAAAGATGAGCTGGTCCGGTATCATGTCTCATCCGGCACGACCGGAAAACCGACGGTCGTCGGCTACACCCGGCACGATATCGAGAACTGGAGCGAGTCGCTCGCACGCGCGTTCTCGTCCTGCGGTATCGGGCGGGGGGATGTCCTCCAGGTGAGTTACGGCTACGGTCTCTTCACCGGGGGTCTTGGAGTCCACTACGGCGCCGAGCGTGTCGGTGCAACCGTCCTCCCGACGAGCGTCGGGAACACCGAACGCCAGATCGAGCTGATGCAGGATCTCCACACCACCGCCATCGCCTGCACCCCCTCCTACCTCCTCCACATGGGCGAGGCGGCCGAGAGGATGGGCGTCTCCATCAAGGATGACACCGACCTCCGGGTGGGGTTTCTCGGAGCGGAGCCCTGGTCTGAACAGATGCGGGGCCGGATAGAGGATTGGCTTGGGATCCGTGCATATGACATCTACGGCACGAGCGAGCTCTCCGGGCCCATGTTCACCGAGTGCTCCGAACAACAGGGTATCCATATCTGGGGTGACCTCGCCTTCGTCGAGGTCATCGATCAGGAGACCGGCGAGGTGCTCGAACCCGGTGAGCGGGGGGAGATGGTCGTCACGATCCTCCAGAAGGAGGCGTTCCCCCTGATCAGATACCGGGTCGGGGATATCACCGTCCTGGACGACGCTCCCTGTGCCTGCGGGCGGACCCATCCGCGTATCCAGAGGATCCAGGGGCGCGTGGACGATATGCTCATCGTCCGTGGAATCAACGTCTTCCCCTCACAGGTGGAGCACGCCCTGCTCGAGATACCCGAGGTCGGCCGGCACTTCCAGATCGTCGTCGACCGGAAGGGTGCGCTCGACGCCATGCTCGTGCGGGTGGAGGTGAGCGAGGAGGCGTTCTCGGACAAGATCACCGATCTCATGATGATCAGGAAGATGGTTGAGCACCGCCTCCGGGGCTCGCTGAACGTGGGCGTGGCCGTGGAGCTGGTCGAACCCGGTTCCCTCCCGCGTTTCGAAGGTAAGTCAAAGAAAGTCGTTGACAGGAGGTCATTGTAATGGGAAAATCATATATTATCAAACAGATCTCAATCTTTTCAGAGAATCGTCCCGGGCGCCTGGCAGCTATCGCCGGTGCACTCCGGGATGCGAGGATAAACATCTTCGCGTTCAGTATAGCCGAGGCGAACGGGTTTGGAGTGGTCAGGGCGCTTGTGGATCGCCCGGAGGATGCCCACCGGACGCTGACCGATCTCGGGTTCCGCGTCTCGTTCACC
>JAAZID010000088.1 GCA_012510295.1 Methanomicrobiales archaeon
ATGTAGGCTACGTCCGGGTAGTCCCTGCCATACCGGGCGAGTAATCCTAGTTGTGTCGCAAAGATCCCGATCCTTCCTTTGCTTGCTATCCTGAAGAGGTGCTCGGGGTCGGCATCGTCCGGGTGGATATCCTCCCCAGAAAAGTCGTCGTTGAGATGCTCGATCTTCTGATCGCCGGCAAAAAGCATCAATCTCCCGGTGTTGTGCGTTACCCTTCGGTAGTTCTCCCGGTACCTCTCCTCCTCCTCTGGAGGCACATCGAGAGGGATCCTGATATCGGGTGCTTGTGGCATACCCCATCCTCCCAGCCCCTACATACTTAAGTGTTGCTGGAGCTCCCGGGCATGCGGATCAAACCTGCCAGGGGAGGAGTAGTACGGGAGTCTGGCGCCCTCCTGCACCCTCTCAAGATAGAGCGCTTTAATCTCCTGAAAATGGACCGGTTTTCCTATCCTCCACGGTAATGGATGATCCTGCACCCAACCCGGACTGAGGGGGATTTGGGAACGTTTATTTTGTTTTCCGTCGAAATAATTCGTAGAGTGGCCGACTTTCTCCCTCCCGGTTGCGGGGAGAGGTACACAATAACTCAGGGATAGCCAAATGGACGTTCTGTCAATCCTTATCGACTGGTCTCCATACATCGTTGCAGGCATTGCCGCCACGCTCGGCCTTGTCCTGATCGCGCTCGGCATCGGCATCCTTCTCGGGTTACCTATGGCGCTTGGGCAGGTTTACGGCTCACGCCCGGTGCGCTGGGCCATCGGGATCTACGTCTGGTTCTTCCGGGGTCTCCCCATCCTCGTCCTGCTCTTCCTCTTCTGGTTCGGCATATTCCCCGGGATCGGTCTCGGCGATCTCCCGGCGTTTGTCGTCGGAGCAGTCGTGCTGGGTCTCCGGGGGGCGGCATATCAGTCCCAGATCTTTCGGGGGGCCATCCAGTCGATCGGTGAAGGACAGATGATCGCGGCCCGATCTCTCGGGATGAGCAGGTTTATCGCCATCTATTCCGTTATTCTCCCCCAGGCGATGCGCATCGCGCTACCCGGGTGGTCAAATGAGTATCCCAACATGCTGACCGATTCTGCGGTCTGCTATGCCATCGGGGTCGCGGAACTGCTCACTGTTACATCAAGGATCGTCTCACAGACCTACCTGACGATGCCTATCTTCCTTGCGTCGGCGGGGATCTTCATCCTCTTGAACTACGGGGGCATCAAAGTCCTGCACGGGGTAGAGAGGAGAATCGCTATTCCCGGATTTGGGTCCGGAGCGGTGTAGAATATGAGTGATAACAACATTGTGCTGAGGGTTGAAGACATACACAAATCCTTCGGGAATAACGAAGTGCTCCGCGGGATCTCGTTCGGCGTCAGGAGAGGCGAGACAAAGGTCTTCATCGGCCCGTCCGGGACAGGAAAGAGCACGCTCCTGCGGTGTATCAACCAGCTGACGATACCTGACCGAGGGAGCGTCTGGCTCGACGGTGAAGAGGTCACGAACTCAGGAGCCCGGATCAATTACTTCCGGCAGAAGATCGGGATGGTCTTTCAGAACTACTACCTCTTCGACCACCTCACCGCACTCAAGAACGTTGAACTGGCGCTGCTCAAGGTCAGGGGTATGAGCAGAAGTGAGGCGCGCGAGAAGGCACTCACCGAACTCCGGCAGGTGGGGCTGGAAGACTGGGCCGACCACTACCCGGCCGAGCTCTCCGGGGGCCAGGCCCAGCGGGTATCCATCGCCCGGGCGCTCGCCATGGACCCGGATGTCATCCTCTTCGATGAACCGACATCCGCGCTCGACCCCGAACTGACCCGCGAGGTGCTTGAGGTCATGAAGAAGCTGGCCCTGCAGGGGATGACGATGCTCGTCGTCACCCACGAGATGGGGTTTGCCTGCTCGGTGGCGACCGAGATACTCTTCATGGAAAACGGTGTTGTAGCCGAGCAGGGGACGCCGGACCTGCTCATGCATGACCCGAAGTTCACCCGGATGAAGAACTTCATCGGTCAGTTCGATAGTTACCGGGGAGACTGAGATATACGTATGGACCAGATCGCCTTCATCTTCGATATCCTCCTCCCGGCACTGATGCAGGGGCTGGTTGTAACCCTGAAGCTGATCGTATGGTCCGCCCCGTTCGGCCTCGCGCTCGGTATCGGCGTCGCGGCGGGGAGGCAGTACGGCGGTCCTGTTCTATCGAGGGTCTGCAAGACATTCGTCTTCCTCATCAAGGGTACGCCGCTCCTCCTCCTCCTCTTCATCCTCTACTTCGGCCTCCCGTCGATAGGGATCACCTTCACCGCACTCACCGCATCGGTGATCGGGTTTATCCTCTGCAATGGTGCTTACAACTCCGAGTACATCCGGGGCGCTCTCCTCTCGATCAAGGATGGCCAGATGATCGCCGCCCAGGCGCTGGGGATGACCCGGGCGCAGGCGATCAGGAACGTCATCATGCCGCAGGCACTCCGCCGGGCGATACCGGGGCTCTCTAACGAGTTCATTTACCTGATCAAGTACTCATCGCTCGCCTACATGATCACGGTCGTCGAGCTCTCCGGCGTGGGGAAGAACGTGGCGACGAAGTACTTCATCTACACAGAGACGTTCATGGTCGTCGGCATCGTCTACCTTGCCCTCGTGACGATCACGACCGTCGCCGTCAATATCCTTGAGAAGCGCGTGGCAGTCCCGGGTATGAACAGGGCTGCCGCCGCCCAGCTATAACTCCTTTTCTGCGTGGAGGTCGCGGCTACGCGATCCCTGGAGCGACGGGGCATCGGTGAGGAGGAACAGCAGCCTATCGGTATCCGTGGCTGCCTGTTCGCCGGCAATTTGGGAAAAACGATTTGGAAGGCTACTACGCCTTCTCTTCAACCCGGACCTTCAGCCCTTCGTTGTCGACCTCTGTTGCGATCGCGATCTCAAGACCCACGGAGGAGAGGATTGCCCTGACCTCATCCTCCGGGCGACCGGTGACGATAGCGATGGAGGGGCCGACCGAACTCATACCGACGAACTCAAGGCCGGCGTTCCGAAGCGCTGCCATGTATCTGTAGAGTTCAAACCCGTGGTGCTCAACCTCGGCGCGCTTTGACCCCCGGAACTCGATCTCCCAGATCACGTCGCCGATCTTTGCAAGATCGCCCTGCTCCAGTGCCGGGATAAGGTCCATCATGGTGAGATACGACTTCAGTGTGCGGTCGCGGTAGTCGAGGGTCCGCGCCTTGTTCATCAGGAGGTTAAACTCTTTTTCTCCCGCTGACGAGATATCTGAAGGCGGAATAGCGATGTAGACCCGCATCCCCTCCGCAAATGCGTGCTGGTAGATAAGTGTCAGCTCATCGCCCATCACCACCATCCCGCCGTATGTGCTGGCTGCCGGGCCGACGCCCGTCTCAAACCCGAACGCGACGTTTCTGGTCTCGGTCTCCTCGACAAAGTTATTGCCGAGAAGCAGGCGGAGCTGGTTTGAGGTCAGCGGTGATCCCACCGCGACGTTGAGGGCACTTGCGACCGTGATGAGTATGGTGCTTGTGGATCCGAGTCCCACGTGTTCATGCATGTGGTCGCGCGCACGGATCCGGAATCCTCCGGTGTATCCGATGACGTGCCTGAAGACCTCCACGAAGTGCCGGAGGATCGGTTCACGGGTATAGTCGATAGCGATATCTGATGCTGTACACTCGACTTCGGCGGTGCAGTAGGTCCTGATGGCAAACCCTATGCCGCCACCTCCGGGGCGATCCGGGGAGAACCGGTTCATATCAAGCACGGTGAGGTGGATCCGGGCGGGAGCATCAACGATGACGGTGCCGGTGACCGGTGAGAGGTTGTAGGCCTTACAAAGGCCGCACGGCCTGACGTTCTCACCGGGTGCAAAAGAGGTGAACTCGTACTCGACGAGGTCGAGATCCCCTCCCCTGATCTTCATGGTGGCCATGGTGTATCCGATTACCGTGTGCGGTCAAAGAAGATATTCTTTCCAGATGCCCGGAGCGGGATGCCATACGCAACACCGCACCCCTCCATCCATCCGAGCGAGAGCGCGCCGACGCCGGCGGTGTACATAACCCGGTTGTCGACGTTATGGATGCTCGCGGTCTTTACCGCAGATCCGACCGCGATACCGATATCGGCCATCCTGAGGGCACAGTTTGGACCTCCGAACGGAGTGGTTTCTCTGGAGGTCTCCCCCTGTGCCTGGAGCATCTCTGCACAGGTGGGATACCCGCACCCACCGCAATCGAGGTTTACGGCGCTCTCCAGCAGTGCGCCGATGATGAGGCAGGCATCACTCATCTCGACGTTCCCCGCATCCCTTATGAAGAACGATGCATCGTGTTTCTCGCCGAACTCCCGCATCGCCCATGCGAGCATCTTCAGGTCTCCTCCGGTTACGATCATCGTCTTGATGACATCTGTGCCCCGTGCCTTCGGGGCCGTCCGTGCAGAGAGCGCCATCAGGTGAGCAACCATCTTCACGGCATCAGATTCAAGAGTCATGGGAGTAGGTATCGCCGATGAGAGATAAGTATCTACCCTCCCGGGGGCAGCACCGATACATTTTTCTTAAAAGTCAGTCGAAGACCCTGCCATGGTATCAGAGAAGGCTACATTTGGAGCTGGATGCTTCTGGGG
>JAAZID010000089.1 GCA_012510295.1 Methanomicrobiales archaeon
CAGGAATGCTTAACCCTCTCTGAAATGAAGCGGGAGGGGAGGGCTTACGGCATGCGATGCGCTCAGGTTTGCCGGTATCCCTCGCCCCGGATGGAATGATGAGCGTTGTACGATCCTGGGAAAGCCGGTGCGCTGGAGTTTTTCGCCGCGACGAGCACATTTGCCTCGTTCGAGGGGAAGAGGCCCTTCGCCAGCCGGGGCACAGGCGGATCGCCGGCAAGATGCCGGCCGCGCACACTCGCGCGACGAAAAGCCCCCGGTACTCCCTGTGCCCGGCAAAGATCACCACCGCATCCACGCCCGAGAGCAACCCCTTGAGAGTCCCGGCGACGTCTCAGGATCCACACCGGGGATCGTGCCCGGCAACCTCCGCGCCCGGGCCATCTCAAAGAACGGCTCCGCCGGCGTGTTTCGCACACCATCCGAGTCGTTGATGAATGCCCGAACCCGAGCAGAGCGACCCGTGAGCCTGCGCCAGCCTCGACTCTCCCGGATGTAGAGGGACTCCCGGCCGGCCCGGTCGCGAGGTTATCGATGATGATGACGTCGTTACGATCTGTAACGCGCATCTCCTACACGAGCTGCGGGGGATTACGGAGAACTCTGGATTAGCAAAACCGGCGCTGAGCCGCGCGCCCGGGATCACTCATCCCTGATCACGCACACGACTGGCCGCCGGCGCCGGCCCCCGGCCAGAGAGTGGCGCGCGCGATCCCATTACCCTTGAGCGACACCACCCCGGCCCGGACAAGCATAGAAGTTGATCCCCATTGCCTCAAAGGAGAGGGCGAGCTGGTTCACCGCCACGATCTGGAGGTCACAGAAAGTGTTCTCGGCGGTCTTCGCCACCCCGGTCGTGGTCATCGGGATCACCATGCCGGCCGTAAGCACCGGCGAGGAGAACTCCACCGCCTGCGCCATGCTGACCTCGTCGATCCCGCCGGCGACCCGAACACGCTCCCGGATATTCCAGTGCAGCCGGCCGGTCATCGCCCGGGGGCGTGCGCGAGGACGAAGTCCTCCCCGGCGACGAGCCTCAACTCCGCTTCGAGGATCTCCCGAGCCATTCCCGCGGTGATCGTTGACCCAAGGACGACGAGCGTCCCGGGCATGAGGTACCGCCCGGCGTTCCGGCGCCCCTGCGTGAAGTCCGGGAGGAGAACTTTCTTGTCGAGAAAAGGCGTCTGGATCGCGAGGGGCACCGCATCGCACTCCGCGATCTTCGAGAGATCGGCGGTGCAGGAGAACTCCCCGGCGCCGGCGACCTCTGTCAGTAACCCCTCACCCTTGAGCGGCGACTCCCCACGGTTGAGCATCGCAATCCTGTAGAGATATCCAACGTGCAGCATATACACGAAAGAGCGCCGCCGCCGGGATGCCGGCATAACCCATCCCGATGACGCCGATCCGCCGGATCGGGCCGCGCCCCCTGATAAACGTTGCGAGTTTTTACATCACCGTCACAATCCGAGAATATTGGATTTTCCGGAGTTATTTGCACCGATGATAATATTTGCACTATTACAACGTAGGTTCGCTTCCTTGACGCTCTTAAAATTCCTTATACTAATTTGAGTGATCATTATTGGCGTATCGCATTTCAAAGGTTAAACGGCTTTCCCTTTGGCACTCGCACCTTCCCGGTGAGCAAGTCGTCTATCAACCCATCCTGGCCGAGGGGAAGGAGTCGCCGGTCATCGAAGAGCGGAGGGATGCGGTGACAGTGACCGTGAAGGCAGGGGACTACTCCCTGCCGGTCCGGGTGTTCGTCGAGGAGGAGAACAAGAAGGGGCAGGGCCTGACAGTCGATCATCTCCTCCTTCTCCTCACCTATCTCCTCCATCACCCCGAGATCGACACGCACACGGCTGCGGTCCTGATCCAGCGGTCTGAACGGGAGGCGCGGGACACCCTGCATGAGATGGAGACGCGGAGGGGCTACCTGGACCGCGGGGGGACCGGGCGGG
>JAAZID010000090.1 GCA_012510295.1 Methanomicrobiales archaeon
ACAAACGTCGGTCAGGCCCTGCAGAAGGCAATGCGCTGCATTGAGACGGCAAACCCGGATACGCTCTACGGTATCTTCGGCGATGCGCAATGGACGAACAAAGACCGGCTCTCCGATGCCCTGCTCCGTGACCTCATCGAGCACTTCTCCCGGCTTAACCTCGGCAACGAGGCTGCCGAGGCCGACATTCTCGGCCAGTCCTACGAGTACCTCATCAAGAAGTTTGCCGACCTCACGAACAAGAAAGCAGGTGAGTTCTACACCCCACGCCCGGTGGTGCGGCTGATGGTCAACATCCTTGACCCGCACGAGGGCGAGACGATCTACGACCCGGCCTGCGGGACGGGGGGCATGTTGCTTGAGGCCATTCACCATGTGCGTGAGGCTCATGGCGACGACCGGACGCTCTGGGGCAGACTCTTCGGCCAGGAGAGGAACCTCACCACCTCGGCGATTGCAAGGATGAATCTCTTCCTGCACGGTGCTGAGGACTTCTCGATCGTGCGCGACGACACCCTTCGCCGGCCGGCGTTCTTCTCGGGCGACAACCTCGCGACCTTCGATTGCGTTATTGCAAATCCCCCCTTCTCGCTTGAGAAATGGGGCGAAGAGGTCTGGGCGAGCGATCCGTTTGGCCGCAACTTCGCCGGAATGCCGCCGGGGAAGAGCGGCGACTACGCCTGGGTGCAGCACATGATCAGGTCGATGGCGCCCGTGACCGGCCGCATGGCGGTTGTGCTGCCGCACGGGGTGCTCTTTCGCATGGGAAAAGAAGGTGCCATCCGGAAGAAGACCCTCGGCATGGACCTGCTTGAAGCGGTGATTGGCCTCGGTCCAAACCTCTTCTACGGCACCGGCCTTGCCGCCTGCGTCCTCGTCTTCCGCCAGCGTAAGCGCGGTGAGCGCAAGAACAGGGTGCTCGTCATCGACGCTTCAAGGGAGTACCGGGCCGGCCGCGCCCAGAACGAGCTGCTCCCCGAGCACGTCGACCGCATTTATGGGTGGTACCGGGATTTCGCGGATGTCGAGGGTGTTGCCCGGGTGGTGACGCTTGAGGAGATCGCGTCAAACGACTACAACCTGAACATCCCCCGCTATGTCGAGCCGAAGATTGAGGAGGAGGTGCCGACCGTTGAAGAGGCGCTTGCTCACCTTCGCGAGAGCGCGGAGGCAGCGTTCGTAGCGGAGGAGCGGCTCATCAGCATACTGAAGCGGGAGGGCTTTCTCGCATGAGGGCCATGCAGGGACTAAGCGCCTGCATGGCAGAACCCGTAACCGAGCTCATCTGTTTTGCCGGGAGGGAGATACCGTGACCACCCGCATCACGCAGCAGCAGCTTGAGTCCTATCTCTGGGGGGCGGCTGTGCTCCTCCGGGGGACCATCGATGCCGGCGACTACAAGCAGTTCATCATGCCGCTGCTCTTCTACAAACGCCTCTGCGATGTCTACGATGAGGAGACGGAGACAGCGCTTGCGGAGTCGGGCGGCGATCTCGACTTTGCCGCGTTCCCCGAGAACCACCGGTTCCAGATCCCGCCAAAGGCCCACTGGCGCGAGGTGCGCACGGCCGCGCGGGATGTCGGACAGGTTCTCCAGGCCGGGATGCGGGCGATCGAGACGGCAAACCCGGATAAACTCTACGGGATCTTTGGCGATGCACAGTGGACAAACAAGGATCGGCTCTCCGACGCCATGCTCCGCGACCTCATCGAGCACTTCTCCTCGCTCGACCTTACCATCGCGAATCTGCCCGAGGATGAACTCGGGAACGGCTACGAGTACCTGATCAAGAAGTTTGCCGACGATTCCGGCCATACTGCGGCCGAATTCTACACCAACCGCACCGTCGTCCACCTCATGACCGAGATGCTGGAGCCGCAACCGGGCGAGACGATCTACGACCCGACCTGCGGCTCCGGTGGGATGCTCCTCTCGGCCGTTGCCCACCTCCGCTCCTGGGGGTTGGAGTGGCGCAACGTTCGCCTGTACGGCCAGGAACGGAACCTGATGACCTCTTCCATCGCCCGGATGAACTGCTTCCTCCACGGTATCGAGGAGTTTCAGATCGTGCGCGGCGACACCCTTTCTGCGCCTGGATTCGTGGAGGGCGACCGCCTGCAGCGGTTCGGCGTGGTGCTGGCAAATCCGCCCTACTCCATCAAGCAGTGGGATCGGTCCGCCTTCGCCGCCGATCCCTGGGGGCGGAATGTCTTCGGGACGCCGCCGCAGGGCCGGGCCGATTACGCTTTCTGGCAGCACATCCTGGCGAGCATGGATGAAGAGGCCGGCCGGTGTGCGATCCTCTTCCCGCACGGGGTTCTCTTCCGGCAGGAGGAGGCGGAGATGCGGCGCAGGTTGATCGAGGCGGACCTGATCGAGTGCGTTCTGGGGCTCGGGCCGAACCTCTTCTATAACTCGCCGATGGAGGCGTGCGTGGTCGTCTGCCGGACGAGGAAACCCGAGGAACGGCGGGGCAGAATCCTCTTCATCAACGCTGTCAAT
>JAAZID010000426.1 GCA_012510295.1 Methanomicrobiales archaeon
GTTCTACAACTCGCCGATGGAGGCCTGCGTGATCGTCTGCCGGACGAAGAAGCCGGCCGGGCGGCAGGGGTGGATTCTCTTCATCAACGCCGTTGGCGAGGTGACGCGCGAAAAATCGCAGAGCTTCCTTGATGAGGAGCATATCGAGAAGATCCTCGCGGCATACCGGAGCGACGAGAATATCGCGGGGTTCTCGCGGCATGTGCCGATCGAGGAGATCCTCGCGAAGGGCGCGAACCTGAGCATTCCTCGATACATCACCCGGTATGACGAAGATGCTGAAGCGCAGTCGTTTGAGAGCGTCTACGAGGATTGGGTGGAGTACTCGACGGAGAAGGACGATGCGGTGGAGAGCCTGCGGGCGGTGCTGAGGAAGGTGAGGTATGATGAGTGACTCGGTATCTTCTGCATCTGGTTCTGTGCCTCTCCCGGAGAGGTGGAGGATGGTTACGTTTGGGAAAGTGGCCCGGAACGTCAATATCAACGAGAAAGAGCCCCTGAAGCATGGAATCACACGGGCGGTCGGACTTGAACATCTAGACCCCTGCTCACTCCGGATTACCCGGTGGGGTGAGATAACCGATGAGATCTCATTCACCCGGCGATTTTCAAAGGGGCAGATCCTCTTCGGGAAGCGGCGTGCTTATCAGCGGAAGGCTGCGCTTGCGGAGTTCGACGGCATCTGCTCCAGCGACATCCTTGTCTTTGAGGCGAGGTCAGATGTGTTGATCCCTGAACTCCTGCCCTTCATCGTTCAGAGTGACCGCTTCTTCGAGTTCGCCATCAACACCTCGTCGGGTTCGCTCTCGCCCCGCACCAAATGGAAAGACCTTGCCGCCTACACCTTCCCCCTTCCCCCCATCGACGAGCAGCGCCGCATCGCGGAGATCCTGTGGGCGGCGGAGGACGTGATCGTGAAGAACGAGGCGTTCGTTGCTGAGATGGAGCATTATAAGCAGTTGATGATGCGGGATCTGTTCAGGAGGGGGATTGGGCATGAGGAATTTAGAGAGGTGAAAAAGATTGGAATGGTGCCTGTTAAGTGGAACACGAGCAAACTGAGAGATATTTGTGAATTGATCACAAAAGGAGCAACACCAACGTCATACGGATACAGATTCCAAAATTCTGGAATCAATTTCATTAAAGCTGAAAGTATATCTGAATATAATGAAATTGATTTAGATTCTGTTGCATTTATCGATTATGATACAAACAAGGCATTAAAGCGTTCGATTCTCCAAAAAAATGACATATTGTTTACTATAGCCGGTGCTCTTGGAAGGGTTGCTCTCGTTAATACTGAAGTACTACCCGCAAACACAAACCAAGCTGTAGCAATCATTCGATTAGATCCAAAGTATCGTCCCAGGATTAATTTAGATTATATAATGTATTATCTAACAAGCTCACTCATTCGACAACATATCGAAAAAACTGCAATAGTAACCGCACAACCAAATATAAATTTGTCCCATCTTCGGGAATTCACTATCTTGATGCCATCTCTTTTGGAGCAACAAAAAATCACTGCTATCCTCTCCTCCATCGACGACGCCATCGCCGCTGCCCGGGCGAGCGTCGAGGCCTCGAAGGCGCTGAAGATGCGGTCGATCAACCAGTTGCTCTCGCCGCCGGGAGGCGATCGTGATCCTACAGTCTGAAGATAACCCCGCCGGGAGCAAGAACCCATCCATCCGATCGCTCCGCACGATACTGGATGGACTCGCGGTCGGGATTGAACACCCTGCGGAGGTCTTCGGCTACCTCCGCCGGAACCCCGGCCTCGCTCCGATCGTCGTATACGCCTGCACCCTGACGAAGGGCGAGTTCGGGGGCAACTCGACCATAACGCTCGACATTTACCAGGACCTCGACGGCGACGACCGCTACCTGACCATCTACGTCAGGCAGGAAAGGTACGACGACGATATCATCGCGAGGATGGATAGAGTCTGCGAGCGATACGAACCGGCGTTGACGGGTCTCACCGGCTGGCTCCTCCTGACCACCGATTACAAAGCCCCTCATCCCGTTCCGACATCCTAAACCGATCCGGCCACCACTTCCCTGAGATAACGCGCCGTCTCCCCGAACCATATCGAAAACATCATATTTCCCTGCCCCAATTCTCTCTATTATAACCCCTCAGAGGTTATTTTCATCAACCGGGATGACTCGCATGAGTTTTGACGAAGCAAACACCATCCGGGACGGCATTCGGGACCACCTCCAGAAGATCGGCTGGGAATACGTCCCGCGATCGCGCCTCCCGAGGTCCGAAAGTGACGTCCTGGTCGAGCCCTACCTCAGAGAAGCGCTCATCCGGCTGAATCCCGAGATAGCAGCCCGGCCCGACCGCGCCGATGAAGTCATCTACAAACTCCGCACCATCCTCCTTAGCGTCCAGAGTGAAGGGCTTGTCAGATCCAACGAACGGTTCGCTGAGATTGTCTGCGGCGGGCTCTCGATGCCATTCGGCGAGAACTACCGGCATGTACCCGTCACCATCATCGACTTTGTGAATCCAGAGAGTAACCACTTCGTCACCACCACCGAATACTCATTTGCCGGCGCAGCCGCCAGGCGGGCCGACAACGTGCTGCTCGTCAACGGCATCCCGCTCGTCGTCGGAGAGTGCAAGACGCCCACCCGGCCGGCAGTGACCTGGCTCGACGCTGCTCGCCAGATCCACGAAGATTATGAGCAGAACGTCCCGGCGCTCTTCGTCCCGAACGTCTTTTCGTTTGCGACCGAGGGTAAGACCTTTTATTACGGGGCTGTCCGGGCACCGCCAGATATCTGGGCGCCCTGGCGGGAGGAGGAACCAGCAGGCCCCTCCCCGCTTGCCGACGTCATCGAGACTGCCATGAACCTCCTTGCACCTGAAACGGTGCTCGACATCCTCAAAAACTTCAGCCTCTTTGCGACCGACAAGAAGAACCGGAAGATCAAGGTTATCTGCCGGCACCAGCAGTACGACGCCGCGAACAAGATCGTGCAGCGGGTCGCGGATGGCCGGGTGAAGAAAGGACTGATCTGGCACTTCCAGGGCTCCGGCAAGTCGTTCCTGATGGTCTTTGCCGCGCAAAAACTCCGTCTCCATCCAGCCCTGAAAAACCCAACGGTCATTGTCGTCGTCGATCGGACCGACCTCGACACACAGATCAGCGCCACATTCAAC
>JAAZID010000091.1 GCA_012510295.1 Methanomicrobiales archaeon
AAACTCCCGGGCCTCCGTATAGTTCTCTGCAACGCGGGGATAGGCCGCATCTCCGAGCCCGAGCATGAGAAGGCGCGCATTCAACCTTGTTACCATGATACCGATCTCATCGGCCGCCGCCTCACCGGCATTGAGGTCGCGGGCAACCCTGATGTACCGGCGCGCCTCCCCGCCGCCGCCGACGACAATAAAGACCTGGTACTGTTCAGCAATCCGCCTCAGGAGAGAGACATACCTGCTGATATTGTTCGATTCAAGCGAGGGGACCAGAACCGAACCGCCCAGGGATATGACGATCTTCTTCATTCTATCCTATCATTATCCCTGATACCACTCATATACCTGTTGAAGGCTCGTGCCGGCAGAACAACGCTTACCTCATCGGCCCCGTGCCGGCACCCACTACAGCGGCGAGATGCCTGTGGAACGCGAAATCAGGGTCACCTTCCCCGGCCTGCGCCCCCCTCAAGGCTCTTGCCACGAGAACCCCCGCTCCTGCGCGGGAGCCCTGTGGGAGGGCCAGCATGGTTCTCTTTGCCGGGGAGGGGGTTCCCTCCCCGAGCCCCTCCCCGGGCGATATCCCCCACGGTACGGTGCATGGCAAGATGCCGGCGAAGGGCGGGATCGGGGCCGGCATCTCGGGCCGGCCTTCCCCGTGCTTGCGCCCTTGCTGGGGATATCGCGACTACTGCCCCCGCCCCAGCGGGCGGGGGAGGAGCGCCGAAGGCGCGGGTGGGGTGGGGGAGAGAGGAGAGCGGTGTATGGCGAGATGCCGGTGAAACGCACAATCGGGGTCGCCTCCCCCCGGTTGCGCCCCGCCCGGGCTCTTGCCACGAGAACCCCCGCTCCAGCGCCGACCTCCACTCCCGCGACCCCCCACAGGAATCCCCGGCCGGCCTCCACTCCTGCAAACCTCCCACAAGATACATACCTCATACTCCCATATTCTCATGCGGTGGTTATATGCACGAAGCGCGACTCTACCAGAAGGAGGGAGATAACACTGTCCGCTGCTCGCTCTGCCCTCACCGGTGCACCATACGGGAGGGGAAGCAGGGAGTCTGTGGTGTCCGCATCAACCACGGTGGAACGCTCTATGCGGCCACCTTCGGCCGGGTTGCCGCTGAGGCAGTCGATCCTATCGAGAAGAAGCCGCTCTTTCATTTTCTCCCCGGGACACTCTCGTATTCTCTCGGGACAATCGGGTGCAACTTCCACTGTGAACACTGTCAGAACTGGCACATATCCCAGCAGACGCTCCAGATGCGGATGCTCCAGAGCCTCTCCCCGGCAGAGGGTGTGGAACGTGCTCTCACGTCAGGCTCCGCGAGCATCGCCTGGACCTACAACGAGCCCACCATCTGGCACGAATACCCGCTTGCCATGGGAACGCTCGCGCGTGAAAAGGGTCTCGGGACCGTCTACGTCACGAACGGTTACATCACCGAAGAGGGACTCCGCGAGATCGCGCCGGTGCTGAGTGCGTTTCGCGTTGACATCAAGTCGTTCTCCGATACGTTCTACCGGAAGGTCTGTGGGGGGCGGTTGCAGCCGATCCTCGACGCGACGGCGCTCGCAAAGGAACTCGGGCTGCATATTGAGACGGTCACACTGGTCATCCCGGGACAGAATGACTCGATGGAAGAGATGGAAGCGCTCATCAGGTGGGTGCTTGAGAACCTCGGGCCTGATACGCCGATGCACTTCACCCGGTTCCACCCTGACTATAAGATGCAGGAGACCAGGCCGACCGAGGTCAGGGCACTCGAGAAGATCTACGAGCGTGCAAAAGACCTCGGGATCCACTACCCCTATCTCGGCAATGTCTTCAACCATCCTTACGAGAACACGTACTGCCCCGTCTGCGGCGGTCTCGTTATCGAGCGGTCAGGGTTTGGAATCCGGATGCGAGGGATCAAAGACCATACCTGCACAGAGTGTGGCGGGCACATCGAATATGTCTCCCGGATCGACTGAGCAGAGCTCGCGGCGGTTCCTGACCGACAGGATGCTCGGGACGCTCACACGCTACCTCCGGTTCATGGGGTATGACACGATGAGTGCAAACAGCCTCTCCCGGGGTAACACCCGGGAAGACACACTCCTCCTTGAGATTGCCACAAGGGATGACCGGATCCTCCTGACCCGGGACCGCGAGCTCGCGCGTCGGGGCGGTGTACAGGCGGTCTGCATCGCATCCGAGGATATCATGCAGCAGGTCCGGCAGATCGTCGACCTCGGGCTCATTGAACCCGGTATCCGGATGACACGCTGTTCAATCTGCAACGCGCGCCTCCGGCCGGCTACTCTCCGCGAGATCCATGAGACACGCTATGCCCCGGGGTCGGTCAGGGGGAGAGAGTTCTTCTGGTGCCCGACCTGCCGGAAACTCTACTGGATGGGTTCGCATGGTGACAACCTGAAGAAGCGCCTGAAGGAATTGCTCCCACCCTGATCACATCTACCAGATCCCGGAATTCCCCAATTTTTGGTTCCTTTGAGAAATCTCGGAAAAATATATCAACTCTGCGGGGGTATGAGGCACATCGGCCATGGACCGGCCAGCCTGATATTCACGAATATTTTATCAGGCGGGGGTCTTTGCACCACACCCCGGGTCTGTATGAGAATATACCGGGTCTCTGGTGGGGGCCAGAGATGATCCAATCATCCTGGCCCTCCTCTGTATGAATGAATGATTGCCTGGATAGTTAACGATGAGGAATACCATGAAAAGTTTGAAGGTAGCATTTTTTTGCTGGGAATCTCTGTATGCAGAGCGTGTGGGCGGGCTTGCAAATGCAGCGACTAACCTCGCTGAGACGCTGGCACGCCACCACGAAGTGCACTACTTTACCCGTGGAGAGGGACGGGATGCCGAGATCAACGGTGTCCGGTATCACTACTGCCAACCGGCAGGAGAAAATCTCGTCCGATACTGCTCCGATATGAGCAGGAGGATGATCGATCGGTTCAGGGAGTTTGATGCGCCTCAATTTGACCTCCTGCACTTCCATGACTGGCACGTGGTCGATGCACTCCGCCGGTTCCAGGAGCGGGAGACCATCTTCACCTATCACTCTACAGAGTTTGGGAGAAACGGAAACACTTTTGGCGCTGGATGGCCGTTCCCTGAGATATCAGCGATTGAGCGCTATGGAGGATCGATCGCAAAACGCATAACAGCAGTCTCCTCGACACTCCGGCAGGAAGCCATGAACCTCTATGGCATCCCCGACTGGAAGATCGATGTGGTCCCAAACGGCATCATGCCTGATCACTACCAGGCAGACGTCGATCCGGAGGAGGTTAAACGGCGCTACGACTTCGACCCGGACTCCCCGCTGATACTCTTTGTCGGGAGACTCGCATGGCAGAAAGGGCCTGACATGCTGGTAGATGCAGCTCCAGGCCTCCTCCAGGAGCACCCGGACAGCCAGTTTGCCTTCGTCGGCGACGGACAGATGCGCCAGGGCCTTGAGACCAGGGCCCGGTCGCTCCCCATCCGTTTCCTCGGCCGCCTGGATGATGTTGAATACGTCACACTCCTCAATGCAAGTGATATCGTCGCTATCCCGAGTAGAAATGAGCCTTTTGGACTCGTCCTCCTTGAGGCATGGAGCGCAGGGCGGTGCGTGGTCGCATCGGACGTTGGCGGACTCTCAGAGAACATCGAGCACGGGACCGATGGGGTCAAGGTGCAACCGCACCCTGATTCGATAGCTGAAGGGCTCATGACGGTGGCCGACTCTCCCAGGAAATCACTCTGTATGGGCCGAAAGGGGCTTGACAAAGTGAAAGAGTATTTCCAGTGGAGGCGCATCGCTGAACGAATGGAGGACTCCTACAGGAAGGCTGCGAATTGTGATACCATCCCCTGCTGACCGTGAGCACCCCTCAGGGTAGCATGACAGCTGTAAGGTGCTCCATCAGGCGGAAGGGATCCGATGAGACCACGGATGTCCCTGCGTAGAGCTCCATCCCCCCGATATCGGAGGTCCGGGAGTGAAGGTCACCCCGGTCAACCACCCATGCAACATAATGACCCCGATTGCCTGTTGGAGGCATGTATATCGCGACATTGTAACTCTGCACACCGATATTCCGGTAACATTCGAGCACTTTCGCGAGTGCTGGGGCGAGGTCGTGCGGTGACTCTGCGATGATCACGACCTCATGCTCTTTCTTCGGGGTCAGGTGGGCCATGACCCGGGCGCCCTTGTAGGCGAGTCCAAGGCCGATGGCGGTGTGTGCCAGGAAGAGGTCTTCATAGTACTCAGTCCCATAACGGCGCAGGTACTCCTCCCTGGCTTGCTCGATCCGTGCCGGCGTGGTGTAGAGGTGATGAGTGAGCAGGATCTGGGCGTGATTGTGCACTATGCTTGCTCCCGCGCGCCAGAGGAAGTTCCAGATGAGGAAGGGGTAGATTGCCTGCGGATCCGCCTGGTGCGCATCCTGACACCACTGGATGGCCACACGTATCATGTCGGCCACCTGCGGTTCTGTAACGGTGTAAGGATACGGATCCCTGGCGATGAGGATGGCGTGGAGGTAATCGTATTTGGCGATGTTGCTTGCCGTTATCCAGTGGTCACTGTCGATCCTCCCGAACGTATCGGCCGGCGTCTCCTGGAGGGGGTTTGCAAATGGCCCTTTCTCTGCCAGTGCCTGCACATCCAGCATCTCTTCGGCGCGGGGTGTAAGCACCGGGCGGCGCGCCCTGATGGAGTTGAAGAGCGTGCTCTCGCCGGTCAGGGTATTGGTTACCCTGACGATCTGTTGTGTCTCGATATCGCCGTACTTCTCCCGCACCCACCCTTTCATCGTATCAGGGAAGACGAGATGCCCGGGTTTGATGTACCAGGAGTATATCCGGGAGAAGACTGCTGCCATACCGGGCCTGAGTTCCTGCACGATACCCGGCAACCGGGTGATGTCAAGCGTGGCCATGGTTGCCCACCGCATAACCGATCCTACGCGATAAAGATTCGCATTGTGCGGTACAGGGAATGTCGCGGAGCGTCGCTGTCATGGGAATCCGGCATGGTACCACCCGGAGCCGGCTGAAAGGGTAGCAGACCGTGGTGCTACCGGATGGCCGGTGAAACCCCCACCCGCGCGTGGGCCTGCGGAGATATACGGGATCTTCCGGCCGGACTGATCACAGTCGCGGATATATGCGCACCATCAGGCACAAGATAGAACATTTATAGAGTTTGCGAATAGAAGCGATCATATGGATCGGCCGGGATTTGTCTGAGCAGTGCGCCTGGCCGCCCTTTGTGGATCAAGCGATATGGCATTCTTCGACAGGTTTCGAACAGGTGTCAGGAGGTTAGAGCAGGAGAAGGATTGCCCGGGCCTTATCAGGGCTCTCTGTGGTGAAGACCGGGCTATCCGCGCCGATGCGGCGAAGGCTATCTGCACGCTCGGGATCCCTGCTATCCCTGACCTTCTCGGTGCTCTGGAGAGTGCTGGCCCTGAAACACGGAGCCAGATGGCAGAGGCGCTTGCCTCGGTCGGAACCCCCTCAATCCCCCTGTTTCTCGCCCTGGTCCTCAGGGCAAGCCCTGCCCTGCAGGTATCCATCGCCGGTGCGATAGCAAAAAACGACAGCACGATGCTTGGAGCACTGCTGCCCGCTCTGAACCACGAACACCCGGCGATCAGGCGTGCCGCGGTGATCTCCCTCCAGAGAATGGGCAGAAGGATCATCCCGCCCCTTTCAGCGGCACTTCATGACGGCGACATATCGGTCAGGAAGGAGGCTGCCGCCGCGCTTGCCAGACTCAGGTGGGCACCGGGCGACCTCCAGGAGAGGATCGAGTTTTACTATCTCCTCGGGAATTGGGCGGAACTTGAAAAATTTCAGGGAGCAGCCGTCCCCATCCTCATCAAGGCCCTCGATAGTGAGGATGCCGAGATACGGAGCGAATCATCACGGACGCTCGGGAAGATCCACGACTCCCGGGCTCTCCCGGCACTCATCAGGGCGATCGGGGATCCACAGGTGGATGTCCGCATCCGTGCTGTCGAGGCGCTCGGGGAGATGGGCGATGGCCGGGCGAGGCCTGCGCTGGTTGAGGCGCTCAATAGTTCGTCGCACCAGGTCCGGATGGAGGCGGCATGGGCACTCGATCGACTGGGCTGGAGGCCACAGAGCGATCTGCAGCGAGCGGAATACCTTATGGCAAAGGAGCAGTGGAACGAGCTTGCCCACATGGGAAGAGTTGCTATCCCACCGCTCATCCGGGCTCTTGAGATAGAGTATTCGGGTGTCCGCATCGGCGCGAGTGAGACACTGGGGCAATTGGGGCAACCCGCGCTCGACGCCCTGAACCTGGAAGCCGGTTCAACGGATCCTGCACGGCAACGGAGGGCGCGGGATGCGATCATGTACATCAGGCGGCGCCAGAAGGAGGCGGCCCGGAACCGACCGGTGCAGGAAGACTCCTCCCGGTACAACCGGGAGCTCCACGAGGGGCTTGCCATCCAGAAGCGTTTCGAGGATCGATTCGGACGACCGGACTATATCCGCAAGCAACGGACCCAGAAACACCCTCCAGCGCCCACAAAAGAGGCGGTATCAACCACCAGAAGTCCGGAGAAACCGGCAGATCAGGTTGACAGGGGGTCCGGGGATATCCTGAATCTCAAAGATCTACTCAGGGAGAGCCAGAAAGCGGAAGATGCATGGGCAAAGGTCAAGGCCGGGCTCAGGCAGGAGCCAGCCCCCGTGGGCCCGACGATACCGCTTGAGCAGCTGATACCGCTCGACTTTGAGCAGGCAATTGCCGGTATGGATGAGACCGTGGAGCAGAGCCGCGAGGGGGAACCTGGTTCCCGGGAGGAGCTCGAGATCCCGGAGCTCCCCAGGGATGTACCCCAGGAACCCACCGACCCCGTCCCTGAGAAGACAGCCCTTGAACGATGCCTTGAAGCGCTCAGGAGCAGTGATGCGACTGTTAGAATGGCGGCGATCGCCGCGTTACAGGGCATGGGGGAGGAAGCGGTCAGGTACCTCATCGCGGCGCTCAATGACCCACATCACGGGGTTCGCATCGCCGCTGCGGACGGACTCGGCGAGATCGGGGATAAAGATGCCGTTGAAGCGCTGATCCGGGTCTTTAACGATACCAGGGAGGATGTGCGCATCGCCGCTGCCCGTGCACTCGGGCGTATCGGTGACCGCCGTTCGATCGGGCCGCTCATAAACCTCTTTGCAGATAGATACCACGGGGTCCGGGTCGCTGCAGTCGATGCCACCGTGACCTTTGGGCGTAGCGCCCTCGGGCCGCTTGAGGAGGCACTGGATGAACCAGTACCGGTCGTCCGGGCTATGGCGGCGAGGGCGATAGGGCTTATCGGCGTCAGTGAATCGGTCCCGGTCCTCATCGAGCATCTGGGAGATGCGGCACCGGAGGTCAGGTGGGGAGTCGCCCGTGCGCTGGGGGGGTTCGGGTCTCTTGTAGTTGACCCCCTCTTCCTGGTATTGAGGAGGGGGGGAAAAGAGATGCGCCTCGCTGCGATCGATGCGCTCTGGGAGATTCCGGATAGGTCGGCTGGTGATGCGCTTCGCTATGCTCTGGAAGATGAGGATGAGGATGTAAGGGCGAAAGCAGCAACCGCTCTCAGGAAACGACAGGTGATAGATGTCTGGAGGAGGGCACTCGACAACCAGGTTCTGGAGGAAGGGCGGACTCCGAAGAAGAGAGTAACCCTGCGGGAGGACAAAAAGGTGTTTGAGCGGTCCGGCCAGCAGGAGATCGATACACTCATCGTGGCGCTCAAGGAGAAGACCTGGAACACACAGCTCGGCGCCGCCACCCGCCTCATCATGATGGGGCGCCCTGCTGCAGATGGCCTCATCCGTGCGCTCAAAGATGAAGATCCGGATATCCAGGCCGCCGCCGCAAGTATCCTCGGGGAGATGCGCACAACCGCGGTAGCACCGCTCATGGATGCCCTCAACGATGCCGATCGGTTCGTCAGGCTCGTCGCTGCCCGAAACCTCGGTAAGATCGGAAACGAGCGGGCGATCGAGGCCCTGATCGAGTCCCTGCACCGGGAGCCGGATAGTGAGGTCCGGGCGACCGTGGCTGAGGCGCTCGGTTATATGGGAAGCAAACAGGTGACTGAGCCGTTGATCCTGGCAATGCAGGACAGGGACGGGGAGGTCAGGATCGCCGCCGCCCGATCCCTGGGGTACATCGGGGATAAACGTGCTATTGAACCCCTGATCACGGGCTTGAGCGACATAGATGACCGGGTCAGGCAGGTTGCACTCGAGGCACTTATGGGTCCGGGGGGCACGATGCAGGGCCACCTGATCGACGCGCTCCGCTCGGCAGATAATGCGTTCCGTTCCGGGGTTGCCGGAGCACTGGAAGCGGCGGGCTGGGAGCCACAGACGGGCGATGAGCTGGCACTCTACTTCATGGCACTGGATCGATGGCCAGATGTAGAGAGGTTCGGCGAGGATGCACTCCCGGTACTCGCGGAAACATTATCCGATCCTTCCATCGAGGTGCGTGCGAATGCCGTCAAAGCGATCGCCTGGATAGGGGGAGAAGGAGCTGTCATCCCCCTTATCCAGGCGATCGGGGATGATGTCATCGCCATCAGGATGCGTGCCGAACGGGCCCTGGTTGACATAGGCGATGAAGCGATACCTGCGCTCATGGAGGCGGTTGCCGAGGCGCCGCCGGAGGTCCGGGAGGGGTTACAGCGGATCATCGATGAGATCCGCCAGTGAACAGGAGGTTACCTCACTCAGATATCCACCCGGCCGCCCTCCAGTGCTCGTACTCGTGGTGCCAGCGGCCCTTGTTTGCCATGACCAGAGCCCGCATCCGATCGAACATCTCGGCGTGGTATTTTTCCTGTTCCGGATAGGTCTCTTTATTCTCGATGGCACGTACAAGTTTCCGGCCGAGTTCGTAGGCCCTCCCCTCCGCAGGCACGATCGCCTCCGGATCTTCCCCGAGGAGAACGCTGACG
>JAAZID010000092.1 GCA_012510295.1 Methanomicrobiales archaeon
CGGCAACCGATGGCAAACGCGGATGGGTCACTCTGGATCGTCCTCGACGGTCGACTCTATAACTCCCTTGAGATCCTTGAAGACCTCAGGGCTCTCGGCCACCAACTCGTCACCGCGACCGATGCCGAGGTCGTCCTGCATGCTTACGAGGAGTGGGGGCATGATTGCCTGCACCGGTTCAACGGGATGTGGGCGTTTGCCATCTGGGATGAGCGACGCCGCACGCTCTTCTGTGCCCGGGACCGTCCGGGCATAAAGCCATTTTATTATACAACTCTCGGTAGATCGTTCCTCTTTGCATCTGAGATCAAGGCGCTGCTCGCCCATCCCGCGGCCGGCCGGAGGCCAGACGAACAGATGCTTCTCACATTTCTTGCGTGGGGGGTTGCCGACCATACAGAGAGGACGATGTACGAAGGGATTTTCCAGATCCCGCCGGGCCACTCCGTCACCGTCTCGGAGGAGGATCCCGGGAAGCCGGAGCGCTACTGGAGTCTTGCGATGAACGCTGCCACCGGAGGGGTCGATGATGGAGTCGCTGCAGGGCGGGTCCGCACCCTCCTCGCCGATGCGGTCAGGCTCAGGTTCCCCCGCGATATCCCGGCCGGAACCTGCCTCTCGGGGGGGATTGACTCATCGGCGATCGCGTTTCTGGTCGACGATATCCTGCGGGCCGGTCCCGGAGACCGGCAGAAGACGTTCTCGGTCTGTTTTGATGACCCCCGGTTCGACGAGAGCAGGTATATCGATGATGCGGTCGCGGCGACGGATGCCGTGAGCCACCGGGTGACCCCCGATACTGAGGGACTCTGGGAGGATATTGGCCGGCTCTTATACGCGCAGGATGAACCGTTTGCGTCGCTCTCGATATACGCCCAGTACTCCGTGATGCGGCTTGCGAGCCGCGAAGCGAAGGTTGTACTCGACGGGCAGGGGGCCGACGAGCAGCTCGCTGGATATATCGCCTACCAGATGCCGTATATCAGGGGGCTCCTGCGACAGGGTCAGATCTTTCACGCACTCCGGGAGGTCTTCGGGGGGGTGCGGCACCACCGGTCGTTCTTCTCGTGGGCGATCCGCCAGTCCCTCGTCCGGTCTGAGCGGCGAGAGCTTCTCCGGGGGGATGCGCCTGAGACCCTCCGGTATGCGGGGTCGCTTGATGAGGTGCTCGCACGGGAGATCACGGCTACAAATCTCCCCCTCCTGCTCCACTGGGGGGACCGAAACTCAATGGCTTTCTCGATCGAGGCACGCCTCCCGTTCCTCGATCACAGGCTCATGGAGTACCTCGCAAGCCTCCCGCTCGATCAGAAGATCCGGGACGGTATCACAAAGCACGTGCTCCGGCGAGCGATCCAGGGGCTGGTCCCGGATGTCATCCGGTGCAGGATGGATAAGATGGGTTTTGTTACGCCCGAGGAGGCCTGGATGAAGGATGAGCTCTCGCCGCAGATTCTCGACCTCTTCTCGGCGCCTGCGTTCTCCCGGCGGCCCTACTGGGACGCGGAACGGGTGCTCCGGAATTACCAGGGGTTTCTCGATGGGAAGAGCGAGTATTCCACCGAGTTCTGGCGGATCGCCTGCGTTGAGCTCTGGCTGCACCAGTTTGACGGGTTGTGATCCACTCATCCTCTCTCCTGCGGGCAGACCCCCGCTTTCTCCCGGAGGTACCTTCCTGCAAATCCCGCGAGCAGGACCGAGAGCACGCCGGTGATGAATATACCATCGAATATGCCGGCTCCGCCTATGGAGAGGACTACTGTTCTACCCCCGGTGAACGCTGCGAGCACGGCAGGGTTTGCGAGGTTGAATATATCGGCGCCGAGCAGGGTTCCAAGCGCTCCTCCTGCGTAGGCGAGCCCGGGGGCGGCCCGGCAGCCCCGGGCGAGGAGAAGGCCTGCGATGGCCCCTGCCAGGGGGGCGATATAGAATGGCATGGTGATCCCGACACCGGGGACCGGTGTTGCGGAGATGTGGGCAATGATCGATACGGCGGCGATAGCAGCGAGGGTTTGTAGCGGCGGGAGACCTCTTGCAGCCATGCCGAGCGTCACAATGAGCGGGACTATGGCTCCACCTACGTTGACCGCGATGACGGCCTCACCCACCGGGATCAGCGGTATATCGATGAAACTCCCGAGAAGCGCCCCTACGGTCACCAGCACCGCCTGGTAAAATCCAAACCCGATCGACTCAAAGACCCCCTCACTGATGAGGAGGAAGTTGAATATGACCAGGGCGGGTATGAGGACGGCCAGGGCGATGATGACCTGCTCCGGGCTGAAGGGAACCGGCAGGATCGCGACCGCGGAAAGGTCGGTCGTCATAAGGTGTACCGGGCGATCCCATACCATAAATAGGTGCAGGCTCCGGGCGGGCCCCTGAGATCCCCGCGTTCAACCACAAGGATCAGGCAAATGACGATGACCTGACATTCGATCAGGGGTATAATATCATATTAAAATTGTAACAGGCATATTTCGCATACCTTCTAAAATCGAAGTGTTCATATATTGACAATAGATATACGATCATCCAGACAAATCCTTCGTCAAATAAGGTAATGAACACCGGAGCGCGAACCACGATGAAAATGCTGGTTTTATATACTGGATACGGTTCTTACGCGCCCGGATAACAGGTGGTTGGAAACGATTTCATTCTGGTTGATCGGTTGGGATTATGGGGAAGTATGGATGCCTTTGCTGTTGAGGACCTGATAGAGCGCCTGGATCAGCTCCATGCACGCGGTCCTATACCGTTTGATGCGAAACGTGGAGAGATCCTGGGTATCCTCTGCCCCCATGACCAGAGTCGGCAGACCCTGATCGCCATCCTCATGGCAACGCTCTTCCCGGTCCCGGAGTTTGCCGAGCATTCAGCGCTTGCGATCTCCGGGAACCTCGGGGATGTGAGACGGAGCATGGGCATCGTCCTCCAGGACCCGGTCCTCGACCCGGCGCGAACCGCGAGGGAAAACCTGGAGTTTTATGCACGACTGCATGGCCTGGATGACAGAACCCGGAAAAGGAGGATCCCGGACATCATCGAATTTTTCGGGCTCTCCTGGGTCGCGGATGCCACGGTCGGAACTTATTCTCCGCCCACGGTGAAGCAGATCGAGATTGCGCGGGCGTACGTTGCATACCCGCACGTCCTCTTCCTTGCTGAGCCGACCGCTGGGCTGGATGACTCCGGGCGCCGGGGTATCCAGGATCTCCTCAAGCGATTGAACCGGGAGCGGAGGGTGACGATCATCTTTACGACCGGTAATATGGGGGCTACAGCGTTCTGCGACCGGGTTGCGGTTATGGATGGTCGTGAGATTATAGCCCTGGATACCCCGGAGACGTTCTGTGCGATGATGAAGACCGGGGATGTGTTGTCGGAACTTGACGGTCTTTCCTGAGGATCCGGACTCTTTTTCTCCCACGGCAGCATTGATCAGTCCATGGCCAACCAGTATCTCCTCCTCGCGTTTGGGTGCATCATCACGGCCGTTCTGATCGGTGGGTGCTCAGGCGCCAGCTCCACTCCCGATCCGGTCATCCGGACTGTGCCGCCAACCGAGGCATATGCCCTGATCCATGAGATGGGGCAGCGCCCGGAGTTTGTTATCATCGATGTGAGGAGGCCGGATGAGTTTGCAGCCGGGCATATCCCGGGTGCGGTCAACATTGACTCTGCAACCTTTCCAGAGTATATCACCGGGCTTGATCCGGGCGGGGTCTACGTCGTATACTGCCAGCGAGGCGGGCGGAGCGCCGGTGTCTGCACGATGATGCAGGAGGCCGGGTTCGGTGAAGTGTATGAGATCGAGGGCGGCATTAGCGCCTGGAAGGCGGCCGGCCTCCCGGTGACCGGTGAGTGAGCTCCGGCCGGCTAGATTTTTATAGCCAGCGGCGATAGGGATGGTTCATGGCGGCACTTGAGAGGCGCAGGTTCGGGAAGACCGGCCGGGAGGTCACCTCGGTAGGGCTCGGGGGAGAGGGCATACTCAGGACGTACGAACGGCACACAGAGGCGGAGGCGGTCATCCTGGAGGCGGTCGAGCAGGGGATCACCTACTTCGATTCGGCAAGGGCTTACGCGGGGAGCGAGGACTATCACGGGGAGGTCTGGCGAGATCACCCTGATCTCAGGGCGGGGGTCTTCCTGGCCAGCAAATCGGCGAGCCGGTTCCATGCGGACGCCGAGATGGACCTCCAGGTGACTCTCCAGCGGATGGGGATCGAGACCCTCGATCTCTGGCAGATCCATGATGTCAGGACGTTCTCTGACCTCCGGGATCTTGAGAGTTCGGATGGTGCTCTTTCGGCGTTCGTCGAGGCGAAGGAGATGGGCACTGTCCGGCATATCGGTGTGACGGGGCATCATGATCCGGATGTTCTCTCGCACACGGTGGAGAACTGGCCGATCGATGCTGTGATGATGCCCGTAAACCCGGTCGAGGGCGCTCTCAGCGGGTTTCTGGATGCGACGCTCCCTCTCGCGAGGGAGCAGGGGGTTGCGGTCATCGGGATGAAGGTGCTCGGGGGGACGAACTACATCATCGCTGAAGCAAGGGTGACACCGGAGGTTCTCATCAGGTACGCCCTCGCCCAGGAGGTCTCTGTTGCGATCGTCGGTTGTTCGACACCGGCGGAGGTGCAGGCGCTTGCTGCCGCCGGGCGGAGCGGGCCGCTCCCCGACGATGAGGCGGAGGCGCTCGTTGAGGCTTTTCGCCCCTACGCACGGGAACTGGCATACTACCGGGGATCTCTCTGAGTGGCTTGGCCAGCAGGCTTGCGGTTATTCCGTCCCCTCTCTAACGCTATATGCCGGCGCCGTCCATGTACA
>JAAZID010000093.1 GCA_012510295.1 Methanomicrobiales archaeon
GAATCATCCCGGTCAACATCGAAGAGGAGATGAAGTCATGCTACATCGATTACGCGATGAGCGTGATCATCGGTCGCGCCATCCCTGACGCGAGAGACGGTTTAAAACCGGTCCACCGGCGCACTCTCTACGCCATGTGGGAGATGGGCAACACGAGCGATAAGCCCTACAAGAAGAGCGCCCGTGTTGTCGGAGACGTGATGGGTAAATACCACCCTCACGGTGACTCGGCCATATACGATACGCTGGTGAAGATGGCGCAGCCCTTCTCCTACCGCTACATGCTGGTGGACGGCCAGGGGAACTTCGGGTCGATCGACGGGGATTCGGCGGCAGCGATGCGGTACACCGAAGCGAGACTCACGAAGATCTCTGAGGAGCTCCTGACCGACATCAACAAGGATACCGTCGACTTTGTCCCGAACTTCGATGAATCGCTCCAGGAGCCCGATGTCCTCCCGGCCAGGGTTCCAAACCTCCTCGTGAACGGGTCGAGCGGGATTGCGGTGGGTATGGCGACGAACATGCCGCCCCATAACCTCCGGGAGGTCTGTGAGGCGACCTGCCGGATCATCGACGAGCCCGGCACATCCACACAGGATCTGATGCAGATCATGCCCGGCCCCGACTTCCCGACCGGCGGGATCATCATGGGGAGCGCGGGGGTCCGGGATGCATACCTCACCGGCCGGGGGAGGTGTGTCGTCAGGGGTGTCGCAGAGATAGAGGAAGAAGGCCGGACGCCGCAGATCATCATAACCGAGATCCCCTTCCAGGTGAACAAGGCGCGCCTGATCGAGCATATCGCAACCCTCGTCCGTGACAAGAGGATCGAGGGGATCAGCGATCTCCGCGATGAGTCGGACCGTGACGGCATGCGGATCGTGATCGATATCCGCAAGGGCGTCGCGCCCCAGGTGATCCTGAACTACCTCTACAAGCACACAGCTCTTGAGTCCACCTTCGGGATCATCAACCTCGCCATCGTCGACCGCCAGCCCCGCACCCTGAACCTCAAGGAGATGATCCAGGAGTTCCTGAAACACCGGGTGGAGGTCGTCAGGCGGCGGACGGAGTTCGATCTCAGGAAGGCAGAGGAGCGGATGCATATCCTCCGCGGCCTCCTCATTGCGCTCGACAACATCGATGCCGTCGTCGCCACCATCCGGGCATCCCGCTCGGCCGAAGAGGCGCAGGCGGCGCTGGTGGCGAAGTTTGCGCTCGATGAGGTGCAGGCGGATGCGATCTTAAAGATGCAGCTCCGGCGCCTTGCTGCACTTGAGCAGCAGAAGATCCTGGATGAACGCGATGCCCTCACAGAGGAGATCGGGCGGCTCAATGCGATCCTCGAGAGTGAGGCGAGCATCCTCGTCGAGATCAGGAAGGAGCTCGTCGATATCAGCACGCGGTTCGGTGATGAGCGGAGGACACAGATCGGGCACGTGGCCGAGGCCTTCGATAAGGAGGATCTCATCGAAGATAAGCCGATGCTCGTCTCGATCACCTCTTCAAACTACATCAAGAGGATCGACCTCGACACCTACCGGAACCAGCGGCGCGGAGGCCGTGGCGTCATCGGCATGGCTACAAA
>JAAZID010000094.1 GCA_012510295.1 Methanomicrobiales archaeon
CTGTAACAGAGAATAATGTTACGGTAGATGATTTACTGTATCATTTTTTGATGATTCAGTATGATACAGTAAATATCATGCCGGAACTGCGGCTTGATATCCAGATAGAGCCTGGATCTTCCTCATTTGGGGCATAACAGATCATCTACTGATTCACCTGACCCGGCAGAGGAGCGGTGTGATAAAGACCCGGGCTGCCCCTTCGTAGCCCGGCACCCCCCAGTTCACCGGGAGATGGGGAAGAGATCCCACCGGGGGCCCGGGCAACCGCCGGCGCGGCTACCCGGCCACAGGAGCCCTTGAGAAGACCTCAAGGCTCCTGCTCCCTACCTTTCCGTTCCGCAGGAAGTAGTACTCAAACAGTCTATCCTTGTTCTCAGTATACGAGAACCAGTAGTTCAGCCGGTGGGTCCCCTTCGTATAACCGTCCAGCGCCGGGTAGGTATCGGAGCCCTCGGTGATCACGAGATCGAAGTCCCCTGCGTAGATCGACGATTCATCTATCTTCCTGCTATAGTAACTCAGTTTCGAGGCTGCCTCGCCCCGGTAGTACCAGGGCAGTGGCCAGTAGGACTCGCTCGCGACAGCCACATGATCGGCGGCATCGATCTCTGCAAAGACATCCCGCAGCTCTTCAGAGTTCTGCACCTGCACGATCGGCTCGTTGATATCTGCCGGCGTAAACGCTACGTGGAACATCATGACGACCAGAAAAACGCTCACTAAAACCGCGATAACTGCTTTCCTTGAGGTCATCGCATAGACCGCGACAAATATCATCGGCAGGAGCTGGTGGAGGATCAGCCACGGCACTTTCTCTCCGATGTAGGCATAGGCGGCAAGTGATATGAGCATCCAGAATATAGCGAACCTCGCGAACTCCTCCTGTCGATTGACCGGCTCTGTTGCATCACCACGGCTGAAGAACCCAAGAAATCGGCTCCACATGCTCCGGGTCTCCGGTGCAGGCGGGCCTTCCTCCACTGCGGTGGGCTCCACATCCGCCGGGGCTTCTTCTTCATGTACCTCTGCGCCCGCAGGGATCTCATCTGCCACCCCTCCCTCGCGACGCTTCCGCAACCTCTCGACGATGTCCGGGACGCCGAAGAACTGCAGGACTCCGACGACGGCGAGGGCCAGGATCGGGATCTCATAGAGGATGAAGAGCAGGATGTAGAAGTACGGCGGGCCACCGAGCCGTTGCATCTGGTGCATGGAGGTCCAGTGCTCGATAGCCTTGAGCCACCCGTCCAGGAGCACCTCCGGATGCGCGCCAAACGATGAGTAGAAGACCGCCATGATCCCGACCACGACGACCCCCCCGACCACGACATCCCTGACCCAGTGGGCCGGCAACCGCACCTTCCGCGTCCAGACAAGGTAGAGGAAGAACGCTCCGAAGATCAGAAGGACGATCGGCATATTCTCTTTTGTCGACATCCCAAAGCCCGCCGCCGCCCCGGCGAGCAGCGCATACCGGATCTGTCCCCGCTCAAAGTAGTAGAGTATGGCGACAAGCAACGCCAGTGTGAAGAAAGCGATGTAGATATCGTTCCTGAGGAAACGCGAGAAATAGACCATACAGGGTGAGACCGCGAGGAAGAGCGCCGCGACCAGGGTCTGCTTCTGATCAAGATAGCCGAGCCGATAGATCGGGTAGATGAGCGGAACGATCAGGGTGCCAAAGAGTGCCGGAAGGATCCTGCCTACAAGATCGGAGTCCCCGAGGAGTGAGAAGATCCCGGCCGTCGTATAGTAGAGAAACGGCCCATGGTACATGGGGTTGTAGATATAGGCTCCTTCGGTCAGGAGTTTGTATGAGAACCAGGCGTGGATGGCCTCGTCGTGGTGAAATAACTTCAGGTCAAGAGAATAAAAGCGAAGAATAACTGTGACCAGAAGTATGAGGAGAAACAGTCTCTCAAACGAGAGACGTTCACGGATCCATCCCGTGAATGTTGCGGCATTCACGCCGCTCTCACCTCAACTCTCCAGCACAATCTCAATACCGATGCCTTTAGGAACCTGAATCCGCATCAGCTGGCGCAGTGCCCGCTCATCAGCATCGATGTCGATGAGCCTCTTGTGCACCCGCATCTGCCAGCGATCCCAGGTTGCAGTACCTTCGCCGTCAGGGCTCTTCCTGGTGGGCACCACGAGTTTCTTCGTGGGCAGCGGGATCGGACCTGCCAGATTGACGCCGGTTCGCTCTGCTATCTCTTTGATC
>JAAZID010000095.1 GCA_012510295.1 Methanomicrobiales archaeon
GATGAAGATCTTGCCGCCCCGCATGCTGTGCGCGACCGCATCGCCGGCGCTCCCGTGGATCACCACCTTCCCGGAGTCCATGGTGTTGCCGGGCGCGTGGTCGGCGTTGCCGTGAACGATGATCGTCGGTCCGCTCATGAACATCGCGAGATCGCCGCCCGGGACACCGTGGATGGTGATGGTCGCGTCCCCCTGGAGGCCGCTACCGATGAACCGCTGCCCGAGGACGCCGTTTACCGTAACCTCACGGGCACCATTCGCCAGGGCCTCCCGGATCTGCCGGTTCAGGGGGGTGTAGTGCATCCCCTTCGCATCGATGGTAAGAGAATCCGTCATGATGATCACGCCCCCACCGACTTGACATCGAGAACACTGAGCAGGTTCTCATCGAGCATGTAGCCCCGGAGCCGGTCGCGGTTGCCGCGCAGGCTCTCGATGCTGTTGATGCCGGCCGCACCCATCAGTTCGGTTATCTCCATCGTCCATGCCTGGATCAGGTTTGCGACCTGCTTCGATGCCACGTCGGGGTCGAGGCGCTGCACCAGGTCCGGGCGTTGGGTCGCGATCCCCCAGGGACAGAGACCCTGGTAGCAGTTCCCGCAGACCCGGCACCCCATCGCCACGAGCGCCGCAGTCCCTATGTAGACCGCATCAGCACCGAGTGCGATCGCCTTTACGACGTCCGCGCTCTCCCGGATACTGCCGCAGGCGATGAGGGAGACCTCGTTCCTGAGCCCCTGCCGGGAGAGCTCACGATCGGCGCTTGCGACCGCGACCTCGAGCGGGATACCGACGTGGTCGCGGAAGACCTTCGGCGCCGCGCCGGTGCCGCCCCGGAATCCATCGATGACGACGGCATCGACCGATGCCCGGGCGACGGCCGCGACGTTCTCGGCGGTGTTGTTGACGGCCGCGATCTTCGCAAAGACCGGCTTCTTCCACTCCGTCGCTTCCTTGATGGACCGGACGAGCTGGGAGAGATCCTCAGTGCTGTAGATATCGTGGTGCGGCGCCGGGCTGATGGCATCGCTCCCCTCCGGTATCATCCGGGTCCGTGAGACGTCCTTGCTGACCTTCTCCCCGGTGAGGTGCCCGCCGATACCTGGTTTTGCACCCTGCCCGAGCTTGATCTCGATGGCAGCGCCGCGCTCCAGGTAATCGATATTCACGCCGAACCTGCCCGATGCGACCTGGACGATCATGCGGTCCTGGTAGGGGTAGAGCCCGGCGTGGAGTCCGCCCTCCCCGGTGCCCATATAGGTCCCTGTCTCCTTTGCCGCCCGGGCCATGGATATCTGGGCGTTGAGGCTGATAGCCCCGTAACTCATATGGCCGAGCATGATCGGGGTCTCTAACATGAGGTTTGGGGCGAGGGGTGTAGCGAGTTCGACGTCTCCATCCGCATTCCGCCGGAGCTCCAGTTTTGACGGCTTCTTCCCGAGGTATGTCCGGAGTTCGACGGGTTCGCGGAGGGGGTCGGTCGGGGGTGTGGTGACCTGGCTCGCATCCAGCATCAGGTGGTCGAATATGACCGGGAGGTTTGCAACGCTCCCCATACCGGCGAGGATGATCTTGCCGGTCCGGGCCTGGTTGTAGATCGCCTCCCGCGTCTGCCTGGTCCAGACGGGGTGGTTCCGGTAGTCGCAGGGGTACTCTTCGAGGCTGATGGCGTCGCGGGGACAGTAGGCGAGGCACCGGTGGCAGGCGGTGCACTTCCGGGAGTTGATCAGGATCCGGTCGCCGTCCCGCCGGAAGACACCGTAGGAACAGTTCTCGATGCACCGCTCACACTCCATGCACTGGTCACGGTCGATAGTGACCCGGTAGCGGAGCGGGATGCTTCCTATGTTATTGTTCATGGGGCAACCCTCCCGATAACCGGCTCTCCTGCAGCCGGCATCGTGATCGACTCAACGCCGGGCTCCATGGCCCGGATTGCGGCTTCCTCGCTTGCGACATAAAGGCGGTCTCCACACTCGCCGACGACCATCGGCCGGAGCTTGCCCCGGTCGGTGAACCCGACCATCATGTCGGGGTTTGCTGCAAGAACGGTATACGGTCCGTTCATCGTCGCCGACCCGTACGCGAGCCGGAGAGCGCGGTTCAGGTCCGCCTCGGCCTCCGGCATCAGGTCGATATCTTCCCAGAACGGCGGTGAGAGAGCCCTGATAGCGAGATCGATGTCAAGGCCGTGCTGCCGCACTAAAAGATCGATTACGTAGGTGATGAGCTCGCTATCGGTTTCGAGGGAACAGGTGTACCCGAAGCTCTCGATGTAACGCCGGTTAGTCCCGTAGGAGGTGATCTTCCCGTTCTCAACGACACTCCAGTCATGGAGGTTGAACGGATCGGGCTTTTCCCACCGCCCCGGGTTGCTCGTCGTGTACTGGTTGTGCGCAAGCCAGAGGTAGCCCTCGTAGTCCTCGATCCGGTAGAAGTTCGCCACATCCTCCGGCCAACCGCTCGCCTTGAAGACGCCGACGTTCTTCCCTGACGAGACGACCTGGGCCCCGTCTACGTTCGCGTTGATCCGCATCACGAGACTCGTGATGACATCCCTCTCCGGCGATGCGCTCCCGGGCGCGAGGGAGGGGTCGGGCACGAAGAAGTAGCGCCAGGGGGTTGTACAGGTCGCCCGGAGGTTCGGTTGATCGTAGGTGGGGATCACCTCATCGTGTTCGATCGTCCCCCACTCCTCCAGCATCGCATCGACAACCGCTTTGCCGTCGCACGCGTTATCGAAGAAGACATGGAGCGCGTAGCAGTCCTGATACTCAGGGTATATGCCATATGCCGCGTAGCCCGCCCCCTCACCGCTACCGCGCTCGTTCATCATGGAGAGGGCCTGCCGGATGCCGGAACCATCCATCATCTGGCGCCTCTTATCCATTACACCAAATATGCCGCACATTGTAACCTCGGAAAAGTAATATTCTGCTGCCGTTTCCTATAATTTCTGTTTGTTTATATCTGTTTCAATGGATATTTATTTCATCGGATACCCGTGGGCACCCGGCCATCCCGCAATACCGCTTCTGCGGCACTCGGATGCACCGGACGGGTGGCACCCGGTGCCCCTGTCTCCGGCGCAGTGAGCTATCGATACGTTGAAAAGCGTTACTATTTCAGGGGATCGTGCCGGGCGATTCGATGATACTTATTTCCCATAGCGGCGCGCTATATCGATACGTCGGGGAGCAAAAGTCGCCCGGAGCGCGGATTCACCGGAGGCCCCATAAAACAGGGATGGCCGACCCCGCGCGCGCTTTGCGGAGGCAGGGCGGGAGCCCTGCCGGCGAAGAGATTCGACCCCGGACTATCAACACTGCTGCTTTCCGCCTGTCTCCTCTCCCTCGAGGAGGAGACGGCCGAAGAGCACCCGCTCGATCACGGAGGCCACGTACTTCATCTGCTGGGTCGCCTCCATGTTCTCGTAGCGGTGGATGTCGGCGTAGACCTGCAGGCGGACGAGGCCGAACCGCAGGCGGTCGAGGTCATCGTCGTCGAGTTCTGACGCTTCGCGGTAGATCGATTCAAGCAGGAAGGGGAACTCTTCGAAATTCTCGAGCGCCTGCACGACCCCTGCATACACCGGGAGGGGGTCTTCCCGCCCGGCAAGAATCTCCGCGTAATCCATGTTATCCCTCGATCTGTTTTACGAGCGCTTCCATGATGGCGTCGATGCTCTTCCAGGTCGGGTCGTCCCCGCCGGCGCGGCGGATGATGATGGGTCTTCCCTCATCCGCTGCCTTCCGCATCTCGGGATCGAGCGGGATGGCGCCGAGGAAGGGCACACCGAGTGCCTCTGCCTCTCTCTCCCCGCCACCCTTGCCGAAGATATCGATCTCCTCGTTGCAGTGGGGGCAGACAAACCCGCTCATGTTCTCCACGATCCCGAGCACAGGGATATCGAGTTTCTTGATGAACTCGACTGCCTTGCTCGAATCGAGTATCGCCACCTCCTGCGGGGTGGTGACGATGACCGCTCCTGCGATATTCGGGGCGAGCTGAGCGATGGTGAGGGCCTCATCGCCGGTGCCGGGCGGGAGGTCGACGACAAGGTAGTCGAGGTCGCCCCAGCTCACATCTTCCAGGAACTGCCTGATTGCGCCCATCTTCATCGGGCCACGCCAGATCACGGGGGTGCTCCGCTCCGGGAGCAGGAACGCCATGGATATGGCCGCAAGGTTGCCGGTGATCCTGACCGGCTCGATGATCTTTCCATCGTAGGACTGGAGGCGGGCATCCTCAACGCCGAGCATTTTCGGTATATCCGGGCCGTGGATATCGAGATCGATGAGCCCGGTGTTATAGCCGCGACTTGCGAGGGCGTAGGCAAGGTTTGCCGATATCGTTGTCTTCCCGACCCCGCCTTTTCCGGAGAGGACGAGAACGACATGCCTCACGTTGATATTCGCCTTCGGGGGAAGGCCTTTCTGAGAGCTTACGTTTCTCGGGTCATCACAGCCGGTTGCAGACGGGCAGCTGGCACAGTTCCCGGAACATGTATCCTTATCTGGTTCGTTCGTTTGAGCCATCAGATGTATCCTCCGTAGTATTGTATCCTTCAGTAGAGATGATCTTGAGCTACTATATATTGGCGGCAAGTGCCACAAAAAGGTATAGTTGATGGCAAGATTATCGCCTGTGGTCGCCGGGATGCTGCTTTTCGCGAATGTACCGCCGTCGGATAGGGAAAGGGGGGTGGTATCGCTGTCTTCCAGAAATATCTCAAGATCCCTGCCGAATCGGGGTCTGAAAACCCCTGCTCCCGGTCCTCCTTCAACCTAAGTTTGCCAGTTTGGTTTCCCTCACCCCATGAGATCGCCCGATAGCGTGATCTCATGCTTTCAGAATTTCGTCGGGATATAGACTTTGCCAGAGAAAGCGGCAGTATAACTGCTGTGGAGTATGCGGCGATTGTTCCGGAGGTATCGGAGAAGACCCGGTACCGCGATCTTCTCGATCTCGTCCATCGCGGCTTGTTGGAAGCGATCGGTGCGAAAAAGGGCAGAAGATACGTTTTAGCCCGACTGAGCCCCGGAGACGCCTGATGTGCCGAGAGTATACC
>JAAZID010000096.1 GCA_012510295.1 Methanomicrobiales archaeon
GTATGACGAGAGAGCACTGACCCGGTTCGTGGGAAACCTCCTGATCACCGCATCCGCAGTCCTCCTTGCCGGCGGACTGCTGGATGCTGCTACCGGCGCCCGGGGAGGTATCGTCAGCGTATCATGGCTCGCTTTTGTGGCGATACTCGTCGGGGGTATCGTTTACGCAAACACCGGGGGGCGATTCCGGCGGTGACCACCTCTTTTATCTGCCCTCCGGATCAACTCCCAATTATGAGTCTCAGAACCCCGCTCCTCGCCACCCTGATCCTCCTTCTTGCGATCTCCGCATGCGGGTGCGTGGACCGGGAGTCAGTCATCACCGGTGAGGAGGCGGTGCAGGCAGTCGCCTACGCAGACCCGATCGCTGAAAATCTCCTCGCCGGCCTCAACGAGGATAACTATACGAAGTACTCCCGCGACTTCAGCCCCGAGATGAGACAGAGCCTCGATGAAGCCATGTTTGAGCAGAACCGCGAGTTCGTCACATCCCGGATCGGACTCTACGAATCCCGACGCGATCCTGTCGTCACACGGGTCGATGATTTCATCGCCGTGACGTACAAAGCGAGGTTCGAGCAGGAGGATGGAGTGGCTATCCGGCTCGTATTCAAGAAGGATGATGAGTCGCACCAGCTCCAGGGGCTCTGGTTCGACTCTCCCATGTTGCGTCGCTGAGATGGCCCGTACGGAGTGGGATTCTTCGCGCGCCGGTTATTCATCGAGTGCAGGGCTCAGGCGGCCGGAATTGCGATGAAAGTTATCAGATGTGGACGTACGTGAGCCGGCGATGCGGTGTCCTACAGCTCTCCGGGCTACAGGTCGATCTCGGTGTGGTCATAATTGACTATCCGCCCCTTTCTTCTGGTGATGACCTGTACTGTCAGCGGCACTCTCCTTTTCGGGGGCAGTCGGATGGCGTGTGCATCTTCCGACCCTGGGATCTCTTCCTCACTCCCGACCCCCGATTCTTTGAGATAGGTGGTAGAACTACTCTCTATATCCCGGCGTATGACTGAGGAACTCTCATAGACAAGAGATGGCTCGCAGACTTTTCGGCTGGTGTGGTGGTGTGCACCTGCTGGATAGGCGGAGGGCGTGGTCCGGGTAGAGGCAGTCTCATCAAAGCAGTCATATAATCTGGGTGTTTGTGTTGACAATGAGTACCTGGCGATCCGCCGGCCGGCGAAGCGTTCTATCAGTGATGGTGTCATGAAAATTCCTCCAGGAGATCGTCATCGATCATTGCAAAGAACCAGGTGTGGGCCAGAGCGTGTGCTTCCAGAACCCAGGATATGATCGATCCCGTCTCATCTCAAATATGACTTCGATGAGGGGTGGGTTCTGCAATCTCATTACATCCATGTATGCGACCGCCTGTGCAGACTATCCTGACTCAAAGTGAGTAAGTCCGAGTGGTTAAGGATTGTGATCCTGGCCGGGGTAGAGTCGCCTTCCTTCTTCCAGAACGCTGGCGGTACTGGTACATGTGGAGGGGGTGGCGGTTAGTTGAGACCCGATCACCTCCCACCCGGAGGAGCCCGGTAGCCTTCAGGTCTTGCCTGCCGCTGATGTGCCGTATCGCCGGGAGGATCACGCAGTGTAATCCCTTGCACAAGGGTGCAAAACTCGCCCGATCGGTGTGCTGCTATCTCCGGCGGCGGGCGAGCTCATCGAGCACATCCGCCACATCGGTGCCCGATGCCTGCAGTGCCAGGAGGAGGTGGAAGAGGAGATCGGCTGCTTCAGAGACCGTCCTCTCCGGAACCTGATTCTTTGCTGCCAGGATGAACTCGACCGCCTCCTCACCGACCTTCTCCAGGGATTTGTCGACCCCCTTCCGGTGGGTCAGGATAGAACTGACGTAACTCCCGGCCGAGGGGTGTTCGGCCCGGTCCTGGATGACCTGCCAGACCTCGTCGAGGATGCCCCAGTCAGGCATATTCCTCCCCCACGAGCACCTCGCCGAGCTCGGTATCGAAGTACCGGGAGAGCATGAACCGTGCCTTTTCGATAGTACACCCGCCCTTCCCTATAGCGATGCCGAGCTCGCCTTTGTTGACGTATACGGTGAGTTGCCCGTCGTCATCCCTCTTCACGCCGGTGACGCCGGCCGGTTTAAATGCATTCTTTGTGAAATTTTCAATATCAGGAGAATATTCGACCATTTCGACACGTTTCCCGAGAACCCGCTGCATCTTTCGGATATTGTTTCCTTTCCTGCCGATAGCAAGACCCATGTCTCCCTCCTTTATGAGGTATACTATGCGGTCAAAGCGCTCATCGATGATGCAGTCGAGAGCGGTTGCCCGGGTAAGAATTCTCAGCTCTTCGATATATCGCCGTTCTTTAAAACATAGAGTTCTTATCATTGGAGATATCCCCGGTGGGAATGATGCGGTATGATATGGTTGCTTCGGGGATATATACCTGAGTACCAGGTTCGCCGCCCCCGCTCTCTCACTCCTCATCCGGGGAAAAACTCTGGTGGATGAAAGGGATCTCCAGGCTTTTTGTAAACCCTGAACTTCTGCATGAGGTCGGAAGTGCATGCATGACCGGATGCGCTAACACTTCTGCAGGATCACCTTTATTGCCGCTCCCTCCCCCGGTTTTCCCGGCACCCGGTCGGCCGCCCAGACACGCCCGCCATAGTTGTTTACCAGGGTCTTGACGATATGAAGCCCCAACCCCCTGCTCCCGGGCGCCGATTTACTGCTCTGGTTGAAACGGTCGAAGATGTTAAGTTTTAAGTGATCCGGTATACCTATACCGTTATCGGTGACGGAGAGTGTTACGGTATTCTCTGTCTCCACAACTCCGATATCGATCTGCACCTCCATACCGCCGAACTTGATGCTGTTGCTGATCAGGTTGGATATGACATTTTCGAGGAGAGGGTTTGCCCAGACCATGCAACTCCCGCCCTCGTAGTGGATATTGATCCCTGCATGCCGCTTGATCTGGCTGCGGATGACGGCGTCAAGGTCGGCCGGCTCAAGGCGGATCTGGTGTTTGTTGAGTGTATTTAAGAGCTCGACGTTCTTGATGACGGTGATCCCCTGCTCGATCGTATTCTTAACCCTCTGCGCGAGTTCCGCCTCCTCGCCGGAGAGTCGTTCTTTGAGCATCCCGATGATGGTTGCCGCGACCATGCTGGTGTTGTAGATATCGGTGCCGAGCAGGTCAAGGTAGAGGCTGGAGAACCGCCTGGTCTCATGGAGAGTTCGTTCACAGGTGAGTTCTCGCGCCCTATCCCGGGCAACCCCGGCGGCCGCCACGATCTCCCCGGTAGCGTCGTGCAGGGGATGCATGGTGACCTGAAATGACCTCTGCTCACCGTGCCACAGAAACGACCGTGCCTCAGAGATCACCTCCCCGGTATCGATAACCCGGCGGGCAGCCCGGGCGAGGAAGTCCGCCTCCTCTTCCGGGAAGAGGGCGTGGGGCGTCCGGCCCGTGATCCCTGCCGTATCAAGCCCCATCTCCTTCCCGCCGGCCCAGAGGAACCGCAGAAATATGGTGTCCCGGTTGAGCGTGAAGATCATATCGGGCAGCGATTTCGCGAGAACCTGCACCTCGTCCTCCGGTACCCCGGGTGGTCTCTCCCCCGGGGCATCCCGGAAGGTCTCGACTGCACCGATCTGCCTGCCTGAAGGGTCGTAGAGTGGGGTTGCCATGCAGGTAACCCTCCTGCCAGATACCAGGGGGATGCGTGATTCAGCGAGGAGTTCATCGCTGTCATGGGCGAGGATGCGGTAGTAGTCGTTTCCCGGGCTATCGTGGGTCAGGATAGAGTCCGCCAGGGTTGGGCGTCTCTCCCCGAAGAGCGCTTCTGAGTGCGCATAACTGCCTTTCCCAATGACATCTTCCGCTGCAACACCGGTGTATTGTACAATACTCTCGTTCCAGACGATAACCCGCCCCTCGCGGTCGAGAACAAGTGCCGGTTGTCGGAGGTGGTCGAGGATACTTATGAGGATCTGGGTTTGATTCATGGTTATTCTGATTCTCCGCTGTTTCACGCGCATCACCCGGGAGCGGTTCTTGCCCCCTGCCAGAACCACCGCCGTCCCCTCCCCCGGGGTAACCCATAGCGATCTCCGGCAGCGCAGGTGCAGTGTTTTCTGCCTATTATCGCTTTCGATCTCCAGTGATCATCCGGCCTGTCAGAGATGGCGATGCACGGTGTGTCATCGCGATCAAGAACAGACACGTGTGAAAAGTGTCTGGAATTCGCTCTTAAAAGAGTGTCTGTTCATCTTCTCCAGGCTCCACTATCCGGGCGGTTTGCTATTTATGTCTTATCAGATCGCTCTGGTTTCAGATCCCCCTGATTCATGGAATGACGATCTATTACTCCTCAGAGTGAAAAATTCCCGCTGTCCCGGGTCTTTTTCGATCGGATGCCGGGGCGCGGGAACGGCATCGTGTACAACAGGAATAGTGCTCGTGTGCATGTTCTTTCGCGAAGGGGCTCTATCGTCCGGTGACCGACCTTCACATCGGGCCCGGGAGGTTTGCGATCGGTATCAGGTCTGCAGGATACGGAGAGGTGCTCCAGCAAGTTGATATTTGAGTACCTGTAGACCATTAACTGATGTTCGGGCAGTACACTAGCACTTTTCGTTATGAGAGTGGTGACTTTCTGGTAGAAGCCGAGCGAATTGACGGTCTCCTGACGTACCGGCGGAAGTGCGAGGGGCGTGCGTTTGAGCGGATCCTCGCGGTTTCGGAGGCGGCCAGGGTTACCGTCAACCCGGTGGAGCCGGTCAATCTGCCAAAAGATATCACGGATCTTCTCCAGATAGAGTTTACCCCGATAGTTCTCGAACCCGGGGCGGCACAGACGGTGTACCTGAAGTTTCCCGTCGAGATCGGCGTCTTCCTGGCATCTGAGAAGGGTATCGATATACTGGATATCTTCGGCGCCGGTGCCCAGAAGTATACACTCTACGGTCCGCCGGCCGGCGGGGCCATCGCCCGATGGTGTCGCAGTGGGGTGTATCCCCGGGTTCCCCCGGTCGAGCGATTCAGGGAAGGGGTGATGGAACTCTCAATCCTGAACACATCCAGTGAGTGGGCCCACGTCTCGTGCGCTGTCTTTAACGGTGTCGATATGAAGATCTTCTATAATGATGATATCGCGGCGGCCACTGCTACGATGAAGATCATCAACCCGACCATAGCAGAGACCGGTTTCATCGACATCCCGCTCGTCCCGGGTATGACGAGATCCGTCGAACTCTATAGAGCACGAAAGATCCGTGTGATCAGTCGTGGATATCTCATGGAGTGGGGCCTGTCGTGATCTTCAGTCTGACCGCCACCCTGGGGACTTCCATCGGCATCGGCACCATAACCGTAGGGGATATCCTGTGGTTTGCCGGCATCATCGTCGTTGGTGTTATCATCGCAAAAGTCGTCGCGTTAAACGTCAGGCGAGCCCTCACTGAACGGTTGCCGAAGAGCGAGCGCGAGCTCCTCGCGAAGGTGGTATACTATATCATCATACTCTGGGCTATCGCCGTCGCTCTCCCGTACCTCAACTTCGATCTCTCCGGGCTCCTGGTGGCCGGGGGTATCGTCGGTCTCGTCATCGGGTTTGCGAGCCAGAGCGTCGTCTCAAACCTCGTCTCCGGGCTCTTCCTCATGTTCGAGCGCCCGATCAAGATCGGCGATAACATCAACGTCGCGGGCATCACCGGCTCCGTCGAAGATATCAAGGTTCTTTCGACCATCGTGAAGACGTATGATGGGATCTATACCCGGATACCGAACGAGAAGGTCTTCACCTCGAATATTACCAACTACGTCAATAACGCTGCCCGGCGATTTGAATACAAGATCAGAATCCGCTATAGAGATGACGCGGATGAGGCGATCAGACTCGCAAAAGAGGTTATCGCAGCCCATCCGCTTGCACTGAAAAACCCGGCGCCAATGATTTACGTCGACAGTCTCGGGGATAACGGCATCAACCTGATCGCCCGTATATGGGCGCCGGCCCGGAACTGGTGGGAGGTCAGAACGGTTCTTCTCTGGAAGATCGTGAAGAGACTTGAGGAGAACGGTATCATCGTGCCCTACCCGCAGAGGACGCTCTGGCTTGCGGATGCGGAGCGGACTCCCGGCAGTGATGCCGGAGCGGGGAAGGTGGAGGAGTAACCTCCTCCCTATAACCGGTGCACCGCCCCGAGGCCTCCCGGCCGGAAGGCCTCCGGGTACCGATCGGCGATCTCCCTGATCTTGTCGGTGCAGTGTGAGGCCGAGACGTAGGCAAGCCCTTCGAGCGCATCGATATCGTCATCGGTGACGGTATGCAGCCCGCCGATGACCCCCCATACCGTGCCTTCCCGGGAGACCCGGTCGATGATCCGACTGAGATGCGGGTGGGCGCATCCGGTGATGATCAGGAGGCCACCGGCGAGATCGATTGCGAGCGACTGTTCCTGTATATCGGTCCCGAGCGGGCCTGTTGTGGCGATGCCGGGTGCGATCTCCGTCCAGTCCTCAATGATAACGGGGGTGGTGTGGTTCCTGATCAGGCCGAGCGTCTCTCTGGAAAAGCCCCTGTGGACGAAGACCTCCATCGCAGAGTTCTCGGCGAGGAGCGCCTGGAGCCCCCCGGTGTGGTCCCAGTGATCGTGGGAGAGCGCGAGGCTCTGGATATCCGCAGGCAGGATCCCGAGCACACGCATGTTCGATAGCAGTACGTCTCCTTTTGCACCGGTATCAAAGAGCAGCTTCGCCTCGTGGATATAGCAGGAAAACCCCCAGTCCGGTGTGAGGCCCTCACGGCCGGGGATGTTATTGTAGACCTCGGTGATGGTACGCATAACAGACAGACTCCTTCCCGGGGAGGGATTATGCTTCCCGATGGGGCAAGGATACAAAAAAGTGGCGGGGCTCGGGTTCACGCTATGACGTAGGTGATGGAGACACTCGCGGTCACATCGATCTCGCCGGCCTCGATCGGGGTCGGGGGAGCGCCTCCGGCGACCATCATCTCCATGTCAGCGTAGCGATTGTCGTAGGACATGGGCACGTAGCTACCCCCGACGTTGACCTCCTTGACGTCGATGATGGTCTTTCCGATGGCCGCTGTGACCGCATCCGCATCACCCCGGGCCTGCTTCACGGCGGCCGTCAGGGCTTCTGCCCGGAACTCCTGCTGCTTTTCGTCGCTCAGGGTCAGTGTGAGCTGGTCGACCCGGTTCGCACCGTTCGCGACCGCCAGGTCAACGATATCGCCGGCGCGGTCTATGGCATCGAGCCGGACCCTGAGGCTGTTTGTGACCCGGTAGAACTTGACTTTTGAGCTTGTCAGGAGTTTTTCATCCTTCTCGGTCACCGGCGTGATGGAATAGCCGGCGGTCTTGAGGTCTTTTGCTGGAACGCCGGCGGCTTTCAGGGCGTTGACCACGGCATCCATCTTCTGTGCGTTCTGCTGCTGCGCGACTTTTGCATCAGCGTGCTCGGTCTCGACTGCGAACACGATGATGGCAAGGTCGGGCGTGGTCGTCACCTTGCCGGTGCCCGATACATGGATCACCTTATCCTTGGACTCATCAGGTTGCTGTGCGGTGACGCCCCCGATCACTGCGGCGCAGAGGACCATCAGGGCGACCCCGAGAAGTGCTATCTTTCCTTTCATTGGCATCGATCAACACTTGATTGAGCGAGAATAAATGTCTTGCTTTAGCTACGAGAATTTTCGTAGCTTTCACGGCGAGATTTTTGAAAATCTACGCATTCCGGCCCTTATCTATGTTTTACCCCCCTGGCGAACCACAACGTTCAAGTATCCCCCGGCAGGAGTAACTCTCTGGAACAGAGGTACCGTGAAATTCTCAACCCTCGCCTCCTGCTTTGAGCGGTTGGAGGCTACATCATCCCGAAACGAGATGACCACCCTCATCGCACGCCTCCTCGCCGGGACGTCGCCGGATGATATCGCGATCGTCTGCTACTTCACGCTCGGTATGATCGCGCCCGGCTACAGCGGCATAGTCCCGGGTATCGGGGAGCGGACCGCAGCGGCGGCGATCGCCATTGCGGCCGGCGTCGATCTGAAAGTGGTCGATTCGGTGGCGCGAGAGCTCGGTGACTACGGCGATGCCGCCGCGAGCCTTGCCGGGGGTGCGCCGGGGGCGCTCACGGTCCGGGATGTCCACCGGGGCTTTCTGGCGATCGCCCGGGCATCGGGCCCCGGTTCGGCCGACCGGAAGGTACAGACTCTCGCCGAGATGCTCGCCGCCGCCACACCCCCGGAACGGCGCTACCTCGTCAGGCTCGCCACCGGGGAGATGCGGCTCGGTGCCGGGGATATGACGCTCCTCGATGCTCTGGCGGAGGCGTTCCTGGGCTCGAAGGCCGCCCGGCCGCCCCTTGAGCATGCTTACAACATATCTTCAGACATCGGCCTTGTGGCCCGGACGCTCCAGGAGTCCGGTCTTCCCGGTGTCCGGGCGATACCGGTCACCCTGCACCGGCCCATCCGGCCGATGCTCACCCAGCGGGTCTCCCGGATATCCGATATCCCTGAGCGGATCGGCTCATCGACCATCGCCGTCGAGGAGAAGTACGACGGTGAGCGGATCCAGGCCCACAAGGACGGCGACGATGTCACCCTCTTCTCCCGACGGTTGACCGACGTCACCCACCAGTATCCCGATATCGCCCGGCACATCCGGCAGCACGTCACGGCCGATACGGCGATCCTCGATGGCGAAGCGGTCGCGTTCGATCACGAGACCGGGACCTATCAGCCTTTCCAGACCCTTATGCGGCGCCGCCGGAAATATCAGGTCAGCGAGGTCGCCCGCGATATCCCTGCAACCTACAGAGTCTTTGACCTCCTCTACGCAGATGGTGAGTCATACCTCCGCCGGAACTACCCGGAACGGCGTGCGAGGCTTGAGGAGGTCCTCATCCCCGATGAGAGAATATCCCCGACAGGCCGCACCCTGACCGGGGACCTCGATGGGATCGTGGAGTTCTACCTCACCTGCATCGAGCGGGGGCTTGAGGGCATCGTCTGCAAGTCGTGCGCAGAGGACTCATTCTACCGGGCGGGGGCGCGGGAGTGGCAGTGGATCAAGTGGAAGAGCGATTACGGGACTGATCTCGTTGATACACTTGACCTGGTCGTCGTCGGCGCGAGCGCCGGGCGCGGGAAGCGTGCCGGAACCTATGGCTCCCTCCTCTGCGCCGCCTACAGCCCCGGGGAGGATATATTCCAGACGGTCTGCGGCCTCGGGACCGGGTTTACCGATGTCGACCTGGCAGACCTCCCTCAAAGGTTCGCCGGCCTGCGGGTGGACCGGCAGCCCGCCCGGGTGATGGTGACCCCGCAGGCCGTACCCGACTTCTGGTTCGCACCGGTCCGGGTGGTCGAGGTGCTCGGGTCTGAGATCACCGAGAGCCCGGTCCACACCTGCAACTGGGATCCAGAGCGACGGCGGGGGCTTGCCCTCCGGTTTCCACGGTTCGTGCGGTGGCGGGATGAGAGGAGTGCTGAGGCGGCGACGACGACCACCGAGGTTGCAGAGATGTTTCGCAGGCGGCGGGAGGGATAGAATGGAGAAACTCAAAC
>JAAZID010000097.1 GCA_012510295.1 Methanomicrobiales archaeon
CGCCGGCGCGGCGGACTCTCAACCGAGGTCAACGTCTCCTACAAAGACTTCAACAACGACGTCATCATCCACGTCGACCGTGGGAGGGCGCGCCGCCCTCTGATCGTGGTCCAGAACGGTAAACCCGGGGTGACCACAGAGGATATCGAGCAGGTCCGTAGCAACGAGGCGACCTTTGAGGATCTGGTGCAGAAGGGTGCAATCGAGTTCATCGATGCTGAGGAAGAGGAGGATCTCTTCATCGCGATCAATGAGTCGGATCTCACCGCGGAGCACACGCACCTGGAGATCGACCCCTCCCTGATCCTCGGTATCGGTGCGGCGCACGTCCCCTTCCCCGAGCACAACGCGAGTCCCCGTGTCACCATGGGCGCAGGGATGGTCAAGCAGGCACTCGGGTTTGGTGCGGCGAATATGAAGCTCCGCCCCGATACCCGGGGGCACATACTTCACTACGTCCAGAAACCCCTCACCTACACCCAGATCTCGGATGCGATCGGATCCGATGAGCGTCCGGCGGGCCAGAACTTCGTCGTCGCGATCCTCTCCTACGAGGGGTTCAATATTGAAGATGCACTGGTCATCAACAAGGCCTCCATCGAGCGCGGCCTTGGGCGGTCGCACTTCTTCCGGACCTATGACGGCGAGGAGCGGCGTTACCCCGGCGGCCAGATCGACCGGATCGAGATCCCCGACGAGGAGGTCTCCGGCGCGCACGGTGCTGAGTACTACGCAAACCTCGATGACGATGGTATCATCAACCCCGAGACGGTCGTCAACGAGAAGGATGTGCTGATAGGGAAGACCTCTCCGCCGCGGTTCCTTGAGGAGCCCACAAGCGAGCTCATCGCCGTCGAGAAACGGCGGGATACATCAGTCACGATGCGGAGCAACGAGCGCGGTATCGTGGATACCGTCATCATCACCGAGGGTGAGAACTCCTCGCGCCTCGTGAAGGTCCGGACCCGCGATCTCCGGATACCGGAGGTGGGGGACAAGTTTGCATCCCGGCATGGTCAGAAGGGCGTTATCGGACTTATACAGCCCTCTGAGGATATGCCGTTCACCGAGTCGGGCATGACACCCGACCTGATCATCAACCCCCACGCCGTCCCGAGCCGTATGACCATCGGGCACATGCTTGAGATGCTGGGCGGCAAGGTCGGTTCCCTTGAGGGACGCCGGATCGATGCGACCGCATTCCGTGGCGAGCGTGAGGAAGATCTCCGGGAATCGCTCAAGGAACTCGGGTTCTCGCACGACGGCCGCGAGGTGATGTACGACGGTATCACCGGCCGCCGGTTCATGGCCGATATTTATGTCGGTGTCATCTACTACCAGAAGCTCTACCACATGGTATCGAGCAAGATGCACGCGCGGTCCCGTGGCCCCGTGCAGGTTCTCACCCGCCAGCCAACCGAAGGGCGTGCCCGTGAGGGTGGTCTCCGGTTCGGGGAGATGGAGCGCGACGTGATGATCGGTCACGGTGCGGCCATGGCCCTGAAAGAGCGGCTGCTCGACGAGTCGGATAAGGTGACCCAGTGGGTCTGCGCGAAGTGTGGTATGGTGGCGATGCTTGATCGGAAGAGAAAGATAACGCGGTGTATTGCCTGCGGCAGCGAGACCGATATCTACCCTGTCGAGATGAGCTACGCATTCAAGCTCCTTCTCGACGAGATGAAGAGTATGGGCATCGCTCCCCGCCTGAGACTCGACGATATGGTATGAGAGGGGGCGCAATCAAACTATGACCAGTCCAAAACGTGTTGGAAGGATCGAGTTCGGGCTCTTCTCCCCGAAAGAGATCCGCAAAATGAGCGTGAGAAAGATCATATGGGCGGATACCTACGACGACGACGGGTTTCCCTACCCGCAGGGACTTATGGACCTGCACCTCGGTGTCATCGATCCGGGTCTCCGGTGTAAGACCTGTGATCAGAA
>JAAZID010000098.1 GCA_012510295.1 Methanomicrobiales archaeon
CCATGCGGGAGACGGCGATCACCCCCCGTGTCCGCGATATCATGAACCGGCAGGTGATCAGCATCACGGAGGATGAGGAGATACGGGTGGCGGCAAAGAGGCTCCTCAAGGACGAGACGAACCACCTCCCGGTCCTGAACGGCGACGGCCTGCTCGTCGGGATCATCACCACCTTCGACGTCTCAAAGGCCGTTGTGACCGACGGGAGGCTCCGGCAGGTGAAGGATATCATGACCCGGAAGGTGGTCAAGACGACGCCCGATGAACCGGTGGACATCGCCGCCCGGAAGCTGAAGCAGAACAATATCAGCGCGCTCCCGGTGGTGGATGCGACCAACCGGGTGGTCGGGATCCTCTCGGCGATCGATCTCGGGAAGCTCTTCGGCGGGGGGTGGCGGCAGTGAAACTCCTGCTGACGTTCTCCCGGAGAGGCCAGAAAGATTCCGGGCGCGAACCGGTGATCGCCCGGGTGGTGAAGGAGACGGGCGTCCTCATCAACGTGGAGAAGGCGAACATCGATTCAACAGCCGGTGAGGTGCTGATCGATATACCCGACAGCGACGCAGACCTCGTCAGGAAACACCTTGTAGAGATGGGCGTCACCGTCCGCGTCATGGAAAACGCCGTCGTCCTCGATGAGGCCGAGTGTATCGATTGCGGGGCCTGCATCAGCATATGCCCCCAGGAGGTCTTCTCCTTCGATGACGAGTGGCGACTCCAGGTGAACGCCGCGCGGTGCGTCCTCTGCGGCAGGTGCATACTCGCCTGCCCGCACTCCGCCCTCTCGCAACTGGGATGATACGGGAGCACTTCGAGTTCCGGCAGACGGTCGCCACCATACTCGCCGACGACCCCCGGCACGTGGAGGCGGCAAAGGCCGGCATGATGCTCGCCCGGAAGGAAGTCGAGCGGCAGATCGCCGCCGATCCCTATTTTTCTGCGACGTTTGAACCGTACTTCCCGGAGGCTGCGGGAAAGACCACCGACCGCATGATCCGGGCGGCCTCTCCGGCCGGTGTCGGGCCCATGGCGGCGGTGGCGGGTGCCATCGCCCTGGCCGGTGTGGAGGCGATGGTCGAGGCCGGGGCGGTGTTCGGCCTCGTCGATAACGGGGGAGATATCGCTCTCGTGAGTGACCGTGAAGTCCGGATCGGCATATATGCAGGGGCATCTCCCCTGAGCGGGCGTGCCGCGTTCCTTCTCCCGCCGACGGATGAAGTTTTTGGTATATGCACATCGTCGGCGACGGTGGGGCCGTCGATCAGCCTCGGCGTCGCCGATGCGGTGACGGTCTTCTCCCCCGACGTCGCCTTCGCTGACGCCTGGGCGACGGCGATATGCAACCGGATCACGCGGGATGATACATCGGTCCTCGACGCCCTCGCCGGAACAGAGGTCCGGGGTGTGCTCGCCCTCGTCGATGATGCAGTGATCCGCTGGGGGGATCTCCCCAAAATTGTGCCGGCGAGGGTGGATGAACGGCTTATCACAGCCGGGAAGCGGCCGGTCTAGAACCACTCACCCAGGAACCCGGCCATCTCCCGGTATGCCCCCCGCCCGCTGAATCTGGCCTGCACATTCTCTCCGTCGGTGAGCAGGAGGCCGGGGTCGCTACCTTTCTGGTAGAAGACGACCTCGTAGATATCGATCTCGTCGATAGTGATCCCGCGGGCGAGGTCAGATGCCGCGCTGAGCTGAAGCCTCTCCCTCGCCATATCGCCCGATCTCTCGCGGAAATAGTAGTAAAAGACCTGGTAGGCGTTGAGAAAGTCGGATGTGAGGAGCGCATCCCTGGTCTCCTCATCGAGTGTATCCAGCACATCTGCAAGTTGCTCGTCGTCGTCGTCACTCGCCTCAAAGAGCCTGTCGGCAATATCTGCCAGTTCACTGTAGTCTACCATTGTACCCCTTCCCGCGCCCCCGGGCGGCCTGTATTACAGGAACGGTGCGTTGGATGCATGAATAACTATATCGGTCTTCCCGAAAAAGGAATAGGTGTGCGTGAGGAAGATCTGGACTGGGCCATATACCATCATATTCCCGAAAACGGCGGCGTTACGACTGATGACCTGGCAGCATCCACCGGGTTAGAATGTGCTCTGATCGACGCATCCCTTGAGCGCCTTGAGCGCTACCTCCTGATCCGGCGGGCAGGGGAGACGGTCAGGCTCCTGACCATCCAGGAGTCGCTGATCGAGTGTCAGTGCCGGCACACCCCGGATCTGCCGTTTGTCATCGAGAACGGTGTCATAAAGGCGAAGAGGAGCGAGGAGTGAGGAGATGCCCACCGTCGCGGTGCTCCGGATAGGCCACCGGCCCGAACGCGATCAGCGGGTGACGACCCACGTCGGGCTTGCGGCGCGGGCGCTCGGGGCCCGGGGTATGTACCTCGCCGCGGACGATCCCGGTGTCATCAAGAGCATCGAAGATGTGGTCGCCCGGTGGGGTGGAGACTTTTTTGTAGAGAACAACGTGATGTGGCGCCGGTGCGTCGGGGACTGGAAGGCCGGCGGCGGCAAGGTCGTCCACCTCACGATGTACGGGCTCCGGATGACCGATGTCATCGATGATATACGGAACCAGGATCGGGTGCTCGTCGTTGTGGGGGCTGAGAAGGTGCCGGGGGATATATACGGTCTTGCCGACTACAACGTCTCAGTGACCACCCAGCCCCACTCTGAGATCGCAAGCCTCGCCCTCTTCCTCGACCACCTCTTCGAGGGGAGCGAGCTCGACCGGGAGTACCCGGGCGCGAAGATACGGATCGAACCATCGGATGCGGGGAAGAAGACGGTGGAGTCGTGAGAGGCCGGGTGCTTGTCGCCGGGTTTGCCACGCGGCATGTGGCGCAGTCGGCACACCGGGCCGGGTATACGGTCTACGCCATCGACCATTTCTGCGACCAGGATCTCGCCTGGTACACGGAGGCCTGCGTCTCGTTCGACGAGGTCGCTGACCTTCCGGAGAAGATCGCCGATATCGCTTCTCGCCACCCGGTGGATGCCCTGATCGTCACATCGGGTGCCGAGGATATCGGGACGACGATCCCGCTCTGCGGCACTCCGCCTGCGAAGGTGGAGCGGTTCCTCGACAAACTCGAGATCCAGCGGTTCTTCGAGGGACTGGATGTGCCGGTCCCGCCGCTCACCGACAGCTACCCGGTGATGATCAAGCCGCGCCGGGGGGCCGGTGGGTGGCGGAATACCGTCGCACGGGCGGAGGAGGAGCTCCGCCGCTGGGAGGAAGCCTGGCCGGATGTGCCCTACATCGCCCAGGAACTCGTCGACGGGATCCCTTCAAGCGTCTCCTGCGTCGCGGACGGCCACCGCGCGCGGGCGATAGCGGTCAACCGGCAGATCCTCCGGGGGGCGGGGGAGAGGGCGCACGGGTTTGCGGGGTCCATCACCCCCTTCTCCCATCCTCTTGCCGGTGATATGATCGCGTGTGCCGAGCGGATCTGCGCTGCATGCGGGTGTGTGGGCTCGATCGGGGTTGATTTCATGGCGGGGACGCGACCCTGGGCGATCGAGATCAATCCCCGGTTCCAGGCCACCCTGGATACGGTGGAGATGGCGATCGGGGAGAGCGTCTTTGCCATGCACGTGGATGCCTGTCGCGGTTCTCTCCCGGCGGCGCGGCCTGCGCCACAGAGGGTCGCGGTCCGGCGGATCCTCTTTGCCGAACGGGATATGCGGCTCTCCGTGGATCTCTCCCCGTTTGCCCCCCGGATCGCTGATATACCCTGGCCCGGGACTGAGTTTGAGGAGGGGGGTGCCCTCGTGAGCGTCTACGGGTGTGGGGAGACCGAGGCGGCGGCGTGCGCGGACCTGGAGAAGAACGTCGCGGCCGTCCAGGGAGCGATCGGGATCCGGGATCCTCTATAAGGGGAAGAGAATTAAGGATCGAGCACCCATATATTGTGGGTATTGATCCTTGCGCATCTATTATATCGGGTTTTGCGCGTCTATCATTGCACTATGGGGGAGATCTGAGTTATGGTATCTATCACTGAATTGTTGGCCGATCAGGCGATCAACGCCTACCTGTTCCGCATGGTCGGGGATGAAGGGATCGAGCTTCTCAAGCGGTTCCCGGAGGGGGAGGAACGTAGCGATGAGGAACTCGCCGAGCTGACCGAGATCAACTTAAATACTGTCCGCCACACGCTCTACACGCTCTACGAGAAACGGCTCGCTGAGTACCGGCGGTTGAAGAACAGCGAGACCGGGTGGCTGACCTACCTCTGGCACCTCCGCATGGACCGCCTCCACTCTGTGATCGAGGAGGAGATCAGGGATGCACTTGAGCATCTCGACGCCCGGCTCGCCTACGAGGAGAAGAACGACTTTTACATCTGCAAGGACTGCGGTATCATCTACACGTTTGCGGATGCGGCGGAGTGGAACTTCGAGTGCCCGAACTGCGAGGAGATGCTCGAACACTTCGATAACGAACTCATCGCTACCGCTCTCCGGAAAAGGGTTGACCAGATAAAGGAGAGCATCGGGAGTGCGTGAGCAGGACTGTATCGCCCTCCTCAGGCGTGCGGGCTGCTCTGAGGGGGTCATCGCTCACTGCCGGGCCGTGCGCGACCTCGCGCTCACCTTTACCACGGATCCGATCGTTGACCGCGACCTGGTGGAGATCGGCGCCCTCCTCCACGATATCGGCCGGGGGGTGACGCATGACCTCCGTCACGCCCAGGTGGGTGGCGAGATATGCCGCTCGCTGGGCCTCGATGAGATGGTTGTATCCATCGTTGAGCGGCATATCGGGGCCGGGTTGACAGCGGATGAGTGCTCTCTCCTCGGCCTTGCACCGCGTGATTGTGTCCCCCGGACGATCGAGGAGAAGATCATCGCCCACGCCGATAACCTGGTGAAGGGGGGCCGGGTCATCACGCTCGAAGAGCGTCTGGCGCGCCTGATCGACCTCCCACGGAAGCAGCGGATGCGGATCTACCGGCTCGCGCTTGAGGTCGAACTCTTCAGATAATCAACTGTTTTACCTGGGGGAGGGCTTTCAGGTCTTTGTAGACCGATGCCGGAACCCGGTCTTCATCGACGATCAGCACAAGTTTTGGCTCCTCTGCGAGGTAGGGGTCGGTGACGAAGATCTGGCGGATGGAGAGGTCGTGGTCGACGAGAACCTTGAC
>JAAZID010000099.1 GCA_012510295.1 Methanomicrobiales archaeon
ACCACGGCATCGGTGGCGAGCGGTTTCCTGACCGCCGCCCCGTGGCCGCCGTCATCGAATATCTCCTCCGACGTCAGCGTGCCGGCGGCGAGTTTCCGGATGTAGTGTTGCAGTCGCCCCGCGTCGAGAGCGCCGGTGTGGTGCTCGAAGAGCCCGTAGATCTCCCGGCCCTTCAGGGCAAAGCAGAGGGTGTGGCCGTTCCCGGCGTTGACGAGGATGACCCCCTCCTCTGCCTGTTGCCGAACCCTCACATCACAGAGCGCCCCGATGAGTGCGACCGGACCGGTGTCGGTGACGAGCGCTCCCGGGGCCTGCTGTAGGGTCGCCTGCATTCTTGTCATATCGGTGAGCGGCGGATCTGCGACGAGTGAGAGTATATCCCAGTCCCCGGCATCCAGCTGCTCCCGCATCAGCTCGAACCGGTGGATACGGTTACTCCGGTGCGGTGAGTAGCCGTGATCCTGGACCGCGACCGCGACATTCTCCGGGTACCCGACACCGAAGAGGGAGAGCGCGCTCTCGATCTCAGACCTCATGTAGTCGGTTGTTCGGACAACCACCGCGTCCTCCGGCGGGGTCTCCCGGATCCCGACCCCCATCGCCCGCACCTTCTCCGGGTCATCGTGGAGGGTTCCCGCGGCCCCGGGCGTGGCGTAGACCGGGAGGCCCTGTGCGAGGTGTTTTCGTATCGCACCGGTGTTTGCACCGCCGCCCATCAAAGATCCGTCCAGGAAGACCGGGAGTGCGGCCCTGGTCGCCTGCCGGATCTTCCCGGCCACCACCACGGTCGGGGAGGGGAGGACCAGTTTGATGCTGTTCTCGATCGATCGGCCGGGCTCATAGACCAGGATATCCTGGGTGCCCCTGCCGACATCGATGGCCAGGAGTGGGGTCGCTAGATCGATCATGGGTAACATCTCACTCTTTTTAACGAAGATCTGCTATCAGGGTCTCCTTCAAGAACCAAAAAAGGTATGATACCGGTCAGGCATCCGCCCGGTCTGCCGCCGGCGAGGTTCCAGCCGCCTTCCCGGGCCTCTCGTGCCCGATCTTGAGCTCGCGGTACTCCTTGAGAGAGACCGTCAGGTCCCGGGTGAAGGCGAAGTAGCCGATCTGGGTCGTCCGGCAGAGGTTCATCGCCATCTCCATAAGCCCCCGGGGATCGGGTCGCGCCTCCCCGAGCCAGATGTGGAAGATGTTCCCGCCGTCCACGATCGGGAAGAATACATGCTCGATCTCGATCCTCTTCGTGAGCGGGACCGGGGCCGCCGGGGTGACGTGGGTTCCGTTCGTGTAGTAGATGGGGAGATCGAGCGATGTTCCGAGCATATCGAGTGCCGAATCGGCATCGCCCTTGACGACCTTGATCGCGTGATCCCTGAACCGCTCGTCGAGGAGGTCTGCGACCGCGAACCGCTGACCGGTCGTCTCCGCCGGGGTCCGGGCGAGCGCTATCGTCATGTTGTGCTTCGTCGAGAGCTCGCGGGCGTACATCTCAAGCTCCGTCATGGTCCGGACGGCGAGGCGGAACGCATCCCTCGACTCGTGGAGCTGGTGGCCGGTGAAGTGCTCGACCATCTCGTTGACGCCGACCACGCCGATGGTGTAGACGAGCCCGTCGAGGTCTACAGCGATCTCCCCGCGCTCACCGGTGTTCGGGTCCTTCGGGCGCTGCATCGCAAACGGCATCCGCCCGTTCGTCCGGATAAGCGACATCCAGCGCCTCTTGATGCGGTAGAGCTCGACGGCGGTATCCATGAGCGCCTTCAGTTCCGCGATGAGCCGATCCAGGTTCCCCTCCGCCTTATACGCCGCCCGCGGGCAGTTGATGGACATCACCTGCCAGGAACCCATCGAGAAGTGCTTCCCCTCCCGGAAGTAGAGTTTGTCCTCGAACTCATCATCTTCATCCGCGAGTGCCGAGAACTGGTAGGCACAGCAGTTTCCGGTCACGATGCCGAGCGCGTTTGCAAAGGTATGGGTCCCGGCGACATCGACGAGGTCGTAGACGTAGCCGTCGGACGTCACCGGTTCGATCGAGCGGATGCGGAGCGGGTGGACATCGCCACAGGCGATCTGCCCGGCGGCGGGCGGGAGGAAGAGCGAGACCTGGATCCCATCGAGTCCCCCGGCCTGGTACCTGCCGGCGCACGCGATGGCGGTGCGCTCAAAACCTCCCCCACCCCTCGGGAGATGGGTGAATGCACCATCAGCCAGCCTCCCGATGGTCGACCCCGCGTTGTATCCCGTCTCTGCGCAGAACCGGTTGATCTGGTCCTGGGCCGTGATGCTACAGACGTAGACCTTCTGCATGTCACCGCTCCACCGGACTCTCATATCCCGTTCGGTGTAGGTCATCTGGACGCCGATCTCGCCTGCCAGCCAGACCAGCCTCCGGGCGGCATCCCGGGAGACCAGCCTCAGCCTTATGCTCCGGGCCTGGCGCCTGGAGATCTTCTTCTTGCCGGCACGGAAGGCCGTGCCGAGGTAGTCGCCGACCCGGGCGCGGTCGATGTTGAAGAGGAGGTCAGGCACCGACCGCTCATCGGCGTGGGATCCGCATCCGAGAGCGTTGACCAGCAGATAGATGAGCTTACTCCTGATAGTGACCTCGATCCCCGCGGCCGACTCAATGATTTTTGGCTCATACCCGAATACTGTGCGGATGCGTGCGGCGGCGTCCGCTGCAAGGCCGGACCTACCCACCTCAAAGGAGAGCGTGACTGTATACCGCCGCCCCGACTGGTTGTTTGACCCTGCGACGAGGTAGTAGCCGAGGAACACCGCGAGGTCACGGTCGACCGGGAGGGTGCGGGGCAGGCCGGGATGACTTGTGCCGCGGATCTTCACCCGGTCGCCCGTGGCCCGGATCTGGTCGGCGTAGCCCGCGCCGGCGATGAGATCTGCGACATCGATCTCATCGACCCGCGCCTCAGAAAACCCGCCGACCTTCATCACCGGCAGGTAATCGCCGCGGTCGAGGTCATCCGCCGTCATCCTGACATACCTCCCTCCATCCACGGCGTACACCGGGTGATCGGGCGTGACCGTGATCTGCCGGCCGGACTCCAGGGTGATCTTGAGGAGGTCGCCGGTGTAGCGCTGCCGCATGATGCCGTGGAACGGGCGGAGCGACGCCCCAAGGGTCGAGAAGTCGACGCTCGGGGCCATACCGTCGTAGTAGGCCAGCTCTGTGCCGAACGAATCGACCCGCTTTCCGCCCTTTGCTGCGGCGTCGAAGAGGTCGCCGATCGCCCTGACGGTGATCGCACCACTGCTATCGGCCACCGGGACCAGTTCATCGCCCGCGAGGCACTGGTAGCAGGATATTCCCTCCCCGGCACCCCGGTAGGGCGGGATCTGGTTATCGTAGTAGGGGGTGCCGTACTTGGATGCCAGTTCAAAAGTCATCAGGTAGAGGTCGCGGTAGGTCGGGAGATCGGGATGCTCCCGGTTGAACTCCTCGTCCTCGATGAGGAAATCGGGTTCGATGCTGATCTCGGGCTTCGGGAAAGAGAAGGGTTTCCCCCAGTAGTCTCCCTCAAGCATGACCTCCATCAGCGCCTTGAAGAGGAGCCTGACCTCCCGCTCGAACTCGCCGTATGTCCTGAGCGGCGCCTGCTCTCCATCCCAGACCCTGCCACGGTAGACGCAGGGCTTGTCCTTCCAGAGGGTGGGGACACCCGGGGAGAGCTGGACCGACGAGAAGACCACCTGGCC
>JAAZID010000100.1 GCA_012510295.1 Methanomicrobiales archaeon
GGATGATGCCGCTCGACCGTATATTCAATCGCTTTCCCCGCGTCGTGCGAGACGTCGCGGCCCACGACGGAAAGGAGGTTGAGTTTACCATCGAGGGCGGCGAGACGGAGCTCGACCGGGGCATGATGGATGGGCTCTCCGACCCGCTCCTGCATATCGTCCGAAACGCCGTCAACCACGGGATCGAGCTCCCGGAGGCCCGCGAGGCTGCCGGAAAGCCACGGAGGGGCTCGCTCAGGCTCGCTGCACGGAGGGACAAGGATAACGTCATCATCGAGATCGCGGATGACGGCGCCGGCATCGATCCTGAGAAGATCCGGGAGAGAGCGGTGAGGCAGGGCACCATGACGCCCGAGGCAGCAGCGGTCGCAACAGATGAAGACCTCATCAACCTGCTCTTCGAACCCGGGTTCAGCACGACCGAGGCGATCACCGATATCAGCGGCAGGGGTGTCGGTCTCGATGTGGTCAGAAAGACCATCGAGTCGCTCAAGGGAACCATCGGGGTCGTGTCCGAACCCGGGCGGGGGACGACGTTTGAGCTGATGCTGCCCCCGACGATGGCGATCATCGATGTCATGATGGTGCAGATCAACGCAAGGCGGTGTGCCATCCCGGTCAGCAACGTCGTCGAGGTGGCACTGGCCCGGCCGGAAGCGATCCACCGGATCGGCGATGCCGAGACGGTCCTGCTCCGCGATGAGATCCTCCCCATGTACCGCCTTGAGGATATGTTTGGCCTGTCGCAGAGGTGTGATACGCTCGTCGTGCTACAGAACAGCGGCAGGAAATGCTGTATCGCCGTCGATACCGTGGACGGCCAGCAGGAAGTGGTGGTGAAACCGCTCTCCCGCCTTGCGGGAAGCTGCCGCGGGATCGGCGGGATCACCATCCCGGGAGACGGCGAGGTTGTGCCGGTTCTCGATGTGAACACGATCGTGTAGGAGGAGTATTTCATGGAACTTGACCTGTTTCAGGCCGATGCGCTGAGGGAGCTCGGGAACATCGGTGCGGCGCATGCTGCGACAAGCCTCTCGCAGATGTTGATGAGCCCGATTGATATGACGGTGCCGGAGGTGCAGGTGGTCGATATCGCTGATATGCACAAATACATCGGGAATGAGATAGCGGCTATTGTCGTCTTCCAGATCCAGGGTGAGGTCGCCGACGGGGGTTACATCGTCGTCAGCATGCCACAGGAGACCGTCATCCGGTTGACGAACCTGATGCTCGGCACCACCGGTGTCGACCGCGAGATAAACGAGATGGACCAGAGCGCCGCGATCGAGATCGGGAACATCATGATATCGGCGTTTCTTGATGCGACCGCCGAGCTCCTGGAGATCGTCATGCTGCCGAGTCCGCCGGCGCTGGCCATCGATATGGCGCATGCTGCGTTTGAGTCGATCATAGCCCAGATGGCCGGTGACGTGAACGATATCCTGATATTCAACACCGAGCTTACGAGCGAGGCGCCGCCTATCTATGGGGGCATCTACATGCTCCCGAAGCCCGAGCTCATGCAACAGCTGTTCACCCTGCTGGATGACCTGATGGCGTCAACCGCCTGAATGGGCCCCCGAATCCCATGCACACTAAATTTTTTAGTGAAAAGACGGCTGTAATCCTGGGTCTTGGTGAGCTCCGGGTCGGGACGTGCCCTATGGGGACGATCGGGCTTGGTTCATGCATCGCGCTCATCCTGCACGACCAGAGGCAGTCGCTCGGGGGACTTGCACACATTATGCTCCCGGAGAGTCGGGGGAACGTCGATCGGCCCGGCAAGTTTGCGGATACCGCCATACATACCCTCCTCCAGGAGATGGAAGGGTGCGGGAGCACAACGTCTGCGATCACGGCGAACGTCGTCGGCGGTGCGAGCATGTTTGAGTATTCGGCAGACTCCCTGAACATCGGGGGGAGAAACATTGTTGCCGTGAAGGACCTGCTCGGTGACCTGGGCGTCAGGATAGTGTACGAGGAGACCGGCGGGAGGATTGGTCGTTCGGTGTATTACTGGCCCGGGAAGAAGGGTCGCCTGGTCGTCAAGAGGGCGGACGGGACATGCGTCGAGTTCTCATAGTCTTCCTGGTAGCTCTTCTTGTTCCTGTATATTCAGCCGTCTACATCGAGGTACCCGATTATTGGAGCGGTATAGCATCCGCCGGGGTGCAGGATGTGATCAACGGTCGGTACGGGGATGTCATATTCGCGACCGACAGCGGTATCTCTGTGTATACGGCAAACGGGACATGGTACTCGGTCAATGCGAGGCACCCGGGTGAGACCGCTTACGGGTGGATCTCGCCCCAGAGTGATATGGTGAGCGCTCTTGCCCTGGATTCTTTCGGGCACCTCTGGATCGGCTACCCAAACGGGCTTCAGTTCCAGACCCGGACGGGGTATGAGTCCATCCAGGATCAGCATCTCCTCAAGAACCTCGGTATCAACTGCATGGTGCGGTGGGAGGATGATGTCTGGATAGCCACCGGGCGGGCCGGCCTCCATCGTTACCACGGCGGGAACTGGACATGGTACAAACCGGGCGGGCCGGAGAACCTCGGGTGTTACACGATCGTGAGCATGGCGGTCGATGCCGCGAGCGATGCGCTTGTCATCGGGTCGGAGCGCGACGGCGTATGGGTGCTCCGGGATAGGGTCGGGGAGACCCGGTTCGAGCCGGTGGTCTATGCAGAGGGCTGGGATCTTGATGATTCATCCTGCGTTGCGGTCGATACCGCCGGCGGTACCGTTGTGGCTGAGGGGGAGCCGGTCCGGGGGATACCTGAGGTGCGGGCCGACCCCTTCGGGGGTGTCTACCTCTTCAACAGCACGGTCGTCCTCCGGTATATCCCGGGCACGGGGGCGACCCCTGTCGTCTATGCTTGCGATCTCGGGGCGTTCCCGGTCATCATCAACGATATCGCGGCAACGCCGGACGGGAGACTCCTCATAGCGTCTGATAACGGTATATACGGGTGGGAGGAGTCGCGCGTCGTCATGCATGTCACGTCGGGGGACGGTATCCGATCAAACGCCGTCAAGAGACTCTTCGTCGATGCCTATGGCCGGTGCTGGTTCGTTGTCCCCGGGAATGTGGGATATCTGCCGCCGATGGCCGGTTCGCCCTCTCTCGACCTGAAGCCTGTGGAGATGCCGGACGTGCCGGCGACCGCTCCGGTGACTGAGCTTCCGGCGCCGGAGGAGACGCCCGAGTCGATCGAGGGGATATGGGCGGTTCTTATGGAGTGGCTCGGGAGGATCAGGGGGTTCTGTGGGGGTTTTTCCTGGTTGCACCCCGCCCCGGGATCCTGATACGGTAGCTATTGTTCGGTGTGTGGGATGATACCCATGGAAGGTAGCGTTTGAGGTTGCCTTCCCCGGCCACGCCCTTCCCGGGCTATCTCCACGAGATCTCCCGCTCCTGCGCGGGGGCCCTGTGGAAGGGGCGGTATGGTTTTCCTCGACGGGGAGGGGGCTCCCTCCCCGGCCCCTCCCCAAGGTGATATCCTCCTCGGTCCCGTGTATGGGACGATGCCGGAGAAGAACAGAGTTTGGGCCGGCACCCCGGGCAGGCCTTTCTGGGGATATCACCTGCACTGCCCCCGCCCCTGGGCGGGGGAGGAGCGCGAAGCGCGGGCGGGGTGGGGGAGAGAGGAGAGCAGTATATGGACCAGCCTCCCGACCACGCCCTTCCCGGGCTATCACCACGACATGCCCCGCTCCGGGGCGGGAACCCGGTGGAAGGGCCAGTATAGTTTTTGTCGACGGGGAGGGGGTTCCCTCCCCGGCC
>JAAZID010000101.1 GCA_012510295.1 Methanomicrobiales archaeon
GAAGAGCTGCGGGATGTCTTTGCAGAGATCGATGCCGCCGATCATGTGGCTGTCGCGAGCGAGTCCTACTGGCCACTGCCCTGGTACTACCGGGGCGAGGCAGCCTCGAAACTGAGTTACTATAGCAGGCAGATAGATGAATCGTCGATCTACGCAGGGGACTTCGATCTCGTGATCACCGAGGGCTCCGATACCTACCCGGCGCTGGATGGTTACACGAAGGAGACCTACCGGCTGAACTACTGGTTCTCGTACACTGAGAACAAGGATAGACTGCTCGAGTACTACTTCCTGCGGGACGGAAAGGTGGGGAGCAGGAGCCTTGAGGTCTTCTCGAGGGCTCCTGTGGCCGGGTAGCCGCGCCGGCGGGATCTCTTCCCCCATCTCCCGATGAACTGAGGGGTGCCGGGCTACGAAGGGGCAGCCTGGGTCTCCATCACATCACTCTTCTACCGGATCGGATGAATCAGCAGATGGTCCGCTGTGCCCCAAATGAGGAAGATCCAGGCTCTATCTGGATATCAAGCCGCAGTTCCGGCATGATATTTACTGTATCATACTGAATCATCAAAAAATGATACAGTAAATCATCTACCGTAACATTATTCTCTGTTACAGTAGTTAACAGTAAATATGGATCTCGATCACCTCCTCACCCTCATCAGGGATGGGGAATCAGAAAACGTTGAATTCAAGAGAGAGCCGTCAAGGACACTCCACCGCGAGATTGCTGCATTCGCCAACGCTGAGGGCGGTTATATCATCATCGGTGTCGATGATGACGGTAACATCATCGGAACCGATGTAAAAGCGGCACTTGAGATGGTTACGAGCGCCCTTTCGGCGATCATACCGCCTCCACAGATCGCCATCCGGAAACCTTCCATCAACGGCAGGAATCTTCTCGTCATCGAGGTACAGAAAGGCGCCTCGCTCTGTTCCGTCGGCGGTGTCGTCTACATCAGGGTAGGTACAGGCATCCGGCCCCTCTCCATCCAGGAGATTCTCATGCTCTCGGCAGAACTCGGGATCATCACCTGGGACGGAGCTCCGGCGATCGCTCTTACGGAGGCGAACTCTCTCTACATCGACTGGTTTTTTGAGGCGATCAAGCAGTCACGGGGAAAGGCAATCGCAGATGAGGATCGCGATCGCTACCTCCGTAGCACCGGTGCTACAAAAGACGGGATGCTCACCAACGCAGGCATCCTTTTCTTTACCGACGCCGGCAGATACATCCCCCATGCCCGGATCCGCCTGATCCGGATGGCAGGCGGAGAACCGGTATGGAGCCGGGAGTTTGAGGGGCCGGCCTGGCAGGTGATCGAGTCGGCGTATTCAAACCTCCTCGCAGAGATACAGAGGGTTGAGGTGGTCGTCGGAACGCGGCGGATCAGGATTGAGGAGTACCCGCCGAGAGCGATCAGGGAGGCGATCATCAACGCCATCGCCCACCGAAATTACGTCGTGAGCGCCGATGTCAGGATCTTCCTCCACCCCGATGCGATCGAGATCCGAAATCCGGGCGGATTGATGCCGGGCGTCGATATTGCTGACCCGGAACACATTCCCCGGAACCCATCTCTCTCAAACCTCCTCTACGACACCGGATTTATCGAGCGTTACGGCTACGGGATCCGGCTGATCCGGCGTGAAGTCGAGGAACATCCTTTCTGTTCCGTCTCCTTCTCGACGGCACCAAACCGTTTCAACGTCATCTTCAGGAGAGATATGGGATCCCTGATCGATGAGACGGACCGGATGATCCTGGATGAGGTTCGTGAGCCCCGGAAGAGCAGCGAGATCGCCGGAGAGATCGGGGTTTCCAGGACGACGGCAGTCAGGCGGCTGAAGATCCTTGAGGGGCTTGGACTGGTCAGGAGAGAGGGTGCAGGGGCTCATGTCCGCTATGTGGCGGTCCGGTGATCACCGGGGATGCGGTTCCCCCCGGGGATAAGGGGGGGTTTTCGGCCCCAAAGGGCGCCCGGGGACTCCCTCCCCGTTCCATAGCACCGCCGGCCACAAACACATCTCCGTGCACCGGCACTCCACCCGGCCACGCCACTGCATGGCCTTTCCAGGCAAAGCATTTACCCTTGAGAGGACTTTTCTTCGTAAATCCTATAGCATGAGAAGGAGACTGATCTATGATGTTCTGTATCGTAACAGGCGGTGCCGGGTTCATCGGCTCACACATCGTCGATGCCCTGGTCGCAGGGGGAGATGATGTGCTGGTCATCGATGACTGTAGCGCAGGCACCATGGAGAACCTCGCACGGCACCAGGCGAGCAGGCAGGTCACATTCGTCAGGCAGAACCTGCTCGACGAAGGCTGGCAGGAGCACCTGAAGGGCGCGGACCGGGTCTACCATATCGCCGCAGACCCTGATGTCAGGCAGAGTGC
>JAAZID010000102.1 GCA_012510295.1 Methanomicrobiales archaeon
CCGGTCTCATCGAGGATAGCGTGAGGGTGATCTGATGTGCGGAATTGTCGGTTACATCGGGCGGCGCGATGCAACACCGATTCTGATAAGCGGGTTAAAGCGGCTCGAGTACCGGGGGTATGACTCGTTTGGCATCGCGACGGTCGGGAGTGCGCTTGAGATCTATAAGAGGACCGGTAGCATATCCGATGGCGAGGCGGGGGCGGCCGGCCTCTAGGGGTCGATCGGCATCGGGCATACCCGCTGGGCCGGTTACGGGGAGCCTACGGTCATAAACGCCCATCCTCAGATAGATTGCGAAGGAAAGATCGCCATCGTGCATAACGGGGTCATCGAGAATTACAGCGACCTGAAGCGGGAGCTCGAGGAACGGGGACACGTCTTCCGGTCGGAGACCGATACCGAGGCGATCGCGCACCTCATCGAGGAACACTACGACGGCGACCTCCTTGCAGCGGTCAACGCGACGCTTTCCCACCTCCAGGGTTCGTATGCTCTCCTCGTGATCATGGAAGATACCGAGAGGATCATCGCCGCCCGGAACGCAAGCCCGATCGTCCTCGGTGTCGGGGATTCGGAGTTCTTCGCCGCCTCCGACCTGACGCCGCTCCTTGACTACACCGAGCGCGTGATCTATCTCGATGATGGTGACGTCGCCGATATAACGCCTGACCGCCTCGATATCTATCATGAGGGACAGAAGGTGGAGCGGCCGGTCGAGCTGGTCAACTGGTGTGTTGAGGATACCAGGAAGGGCGGGTTTGACCACTATATGCTCAAAGAGATATTCGAGCAGCCCCAGTCGTTCTACGAGACCATCCGGGCGGGTGTCGATGAGGGCGTGCGGCGGATGCTCATGGATGCCGGCGAGATCACGCTGGTCGCGTGCGGGACATCCTACCACACAACCCTGGTCTTCAAGTACCTGGCCGAATCGCTCTGTAACATACCCATCCGCATCGAGATGGGGTCTGAGTTCAAGTACTTCACGGGGCCGCTCCGGGGTCTCGTCATAGCGGTCTCACAGTCCGGTGAGACCACGGATACGATAGCCGCCCTGAATATGGCGAAAGCCCGAAACTGCCCCACGCTTGCCATCACCAACGTCCAGGGGAGCACGCTGACCCGGGTCGCGGATAGAACCCTCCTGATGCGGGCCGGCCCTGAGATCGGTGTCGCCGCAACAAAATCATATACCGCGCAGCTCGCGGCGCTTATACAGATCATCAACCTGCGGTGTGAGGGGATGTTTAATGACATCCTCTCGCATGCGCACCTGGCCATCGGTGATATCCTCCTCTACGACGTCGAAGATGCGGTCGCCCTCTGCTCTCAGGCGGATCATGCCTTCTTTATAGGGAGAGGACCGTTTTACCCGGTCGCGATGGAGGGCGCCCTCAAGATGAAGGAGATCAGCTACGTCCATGCCGAGGGGTATGCGGCCGGGGAACTGAAACACGGGCCGTTTGCCCTCCTCACCCCCGAGACGCCGGTGATAGCCATATGCGCCCCGGGATCGACCTACAACGTGATGGTCTCAAACGTCAAGGAGGTGAAGGCCCGGCGGGCGCCCGTCATCGCGCTCGGTGTGGAAGGTGACACGGAGCTTCCCGAGATCGCGGATATATTCATCCCTATACCGGACACACACCTTCTGGTACAGGTGCTGACGGCATCTGTCGTCCTCCAGCTGCTCGCCTACCACACCGCGTGTGCTCTCGGGCGGGATGTCGATAGACCACGGAACCTGGCAAAGAGCGTGACCGTTGAATGATTGAGTATGGCTATAACGCCCTCGGCGAGGGGGTGACGATATTTGAACCGGTGACCCTCGGGTTTCCCTCCCGTGACCGTATCGGGGAGAAAGGCTACCCGGGCGTCACCATCGGGAGAGATGCGGTCCTCCGGTCGGGGACCGTCATATACTGCGATGTCCTGATCGGCGATGCCTTCCAGACCGGGCATAACGTCCTTATCCGCGAAAAGACCACGATCGGCGACCGGGTCGCTATAGGGACGGCGGCGGTGATCGAGGGGGACTGCACGATCGGGGATGATGTCCGGCTCCAGAGCCTCGTCTACATCCCGACCGGCACCCGGATCGGGGATAGGGTCTTCATCGGCCCGAACGCCGTGCTGACGAACGACCGCTACCCACCCGGCCTTCACGAGTCGCTCCAGGCCCCGGTGATCGGGGACGGTGCCGTCATCGGCGCGAACGCGACGATCCTCCCCGGGGTTGCGATCGGTGAAGGGGCGTTCGTCGCCGCCGGTGCGGTGGTGACGAAGGATGTCCCGGCCGGGACGCTTGCGGTGGGGTCGCCGGCACGGTTCCGCCCGCTGCCCCCGGAGGCGAGGCGGTGATGATGGATATCCCCGTCGCCCGGCCGTTCATCGGCGAGGAGGAGATAGAGGCCGTCGTCCGCGTGATGCGGTCCGGGATGCTCGCACAAGGGTCAGTCGTCACGGAGTTTGAGTCGAGGTTCGCCGAATACTGCGGGGCCGAGCATGCCGTCGGCGTCAACTCAGGGACGGCGGCGCTTCACGCGGCGCTTCTTGCGGTGGGTATCGGGCCGGGGGATGAGGTGATCGTCCCGGCGTTCACGTTCTTTGCGACGGCGTCCGCGGTCTCGATGTGCGGGGCAAAGCCGGTCTTCGCTGATGTCGACCCCCGGACGTTCAATATCGATCCGGACTCGGTCGCATCCCTCATCCGGCCGGGGGTGCGGGCGGTCATCGGTGTCCACCTCTTCGGGCAGCCGTTCGATGTCAGGGCTATCCGTGACCTCTGTGATGATAGCGACCTCCTCCTTATCGAGGATGCGGCCCAGGCGCACGGGGCGGAGTCTGGCGGGAGGCGGGCGGGGAGCCTCGCCGATATCGGGTGTTTCTCCTTCTACCCAACGAAGAACATGACCACCGGGGAGGGGGGCATGGTCACGACCGATGCCGCCGGCCTCGCGGAGAGGATCAGGCTCCTCATCAACCACGGCCAGAGCCAGAAGTACCTCCATACTGCCATCGGCTACAACTACCGGATGACGAACATGGGCGCCGCTATCGGCCTCGTGCAGCTTGGCCGGGTTGAGGGGTTCAATGAGCGCCGGATCCATAACGCCCGATACCTCGACCGCCACCTCGCGGGGGCGGGCCTCGTCACACCGTACACGGTGCCGGACGTACGGCACGTCTATCACCAGTACGTGGTGAAGATCCCTGCCGGCTATCCGCTCTCAAGGGATGAATTCATGAGCGCTCTTGCAGAGCGGGGGATCGGGACCGCTGTCCACTACCCCATCCCGGTCAGCCGGCAGCCGGTGTATGCGAGTGAGCGTGGTTCGTGCCCGGTATCGGAGGATCTTGCGGCGTCGGTCGTGAGCCTGCCGGTCCATCCTCTGGTGAGTGATGAGGAGCTGGAGTATATGTGTGGGGCGATCCGGGGACTCCGGGACGAATAACCCGATATCCATGAACATCCTCCTCGTCTCCACCCAGGACTACATCCACCACCCGATCCCATCCCGGCACCACAACATATTCGAGGAGCTCGCGACCCGGCATGAGGTCCATGTCCCCCACTTCCACGTCAGCCGGGGAAAAGAGCGCGAGACCCTTCTCCACGTCCACGAGGCGACGCAATTTGCG
>JAAZID010000017.1 GCA_012510295.1 Methanomicrobiales archaeon
ATCGTGGCCTCAAAACCCCCGGCCGCAGGTGATGAAGATCAGAGTCAACGCGGTCTTTTGTTCCCGGAGACCACCTCCGCGAGAACCCGGTCGAAAAACCCTACAAAACCCCTGCGCCCTCGCCGGCGATACCGGCATCCGCGAGGAGATCGCTCCCCCGGAGATCTCCCTCGTCCACGAGCTCCGTGTAGTCATCGAACCAGTAGGCCTCCGGGTTACTCCGGTAGACCATAAACCGCCCGATATCCGCCGGATCGGCCGCCTGGTTGTATTTGAAGAACGTAAAGCCTTCCGTCATCCCCACCACCTCGATCTTCCCGGTGGCATGGGACATAACGAACCGCGCCTGCTTCGAGAGCCCCGAGCAGGTCGCCCGGGCCTGCTCAAATATCCGGTATGATTCCTCCACCGGCACCGCAAACGGCCGGTTCCCGGTCGTGGGCCGGCACTGGAAGACGTAGTAGGGGTTGACACCGATGAACGAGAGACGTCCGAGAAGCTTCGATAAGACCATCGGGTCATCGTTGATCCCCCGGATCAGGGGCGTCTGGTTCATGGTGACCGCCCCCGCATCCTGCAGGAGCGCCACTCCCCGGCACGCAACGTGGGTCAGCTCCCGGGGGTGGTTGAACTGGGCCATGATGTAGATACTCTTCTCACCGAGACTGTACTCCCGGATCGCGTCGAGCAGGTCGGGGTCGTTGATGATCCGGTAAGGGTTATACGCCGGCATCTTCGTCCCTATCCGGATGATCCGGACATGCTCGATCTCCCGGAGTCGGGCGAGGATCTCCCGCAGGCGAGGGGTACCGAGGATCAGGGGATCGCCCCCGGTGAGCAGGACGTTCGTGATCTCCGGGTGATCCCGGATATAGGCAAGCGCCCCTGATATGTCCTTGTTCACCTCACGGGTATCATCGATGAAGAGGCGCTTGCGGAAACAGTACCGGCAGAACCCACCGCATTGATCGCTCACCAGGAGCAGGGCCGTCTCCCGGTACTTATGTTGCAGTCCCGGCGCCGGGGTATAGAGGTGCTCCGATGAAGGATCCAGCCGCCCCCAGGGCTCAAGCTCCTCCGGGGTCGGTACGATCAGCCTCCGAACAGGATCCCCCGGATCGCCCCAGTCTATCAACGAGAGATAATAGTCGTTCGACCGAAATGCAAAGAGATCCGTTACCTGCGCAAGTCGGGCGCGTTCCTCCGGGCTTATCCCGGCAACCTTATCGAGTGATGAAATATACGTCGGATCCATGATATTTTCTCCGCAGACACGTTTTTTCGTCCCGTGGGTACGATCAGAGTCCGTCGGGAACAGGTTGTACGAGAGCAATCAATCGAGGAAGGTTGATCTGGCAATGCGCAAGGATTCGTCTCTCCTACAGGAAACCGTTGCCCGACATGCACCCTGGAGTGTCGGGTTCACGCTCTATCAGAGAAAAGGTCATGAGGCTATATAAAATTTATGACTGTGCCCAAAAAAACGGCGGAAATAGTCCCGGTCCGCTGAAATAACCGGTAAAAATAGATTTACTTTTTCCTCCGGGCCATGGAGAGGATATCCACCATATACCTCCCCTCCTTCTCCAGCCCGACAACGACCTCTTCAGACTTAGCCAGCTTCTCGATATTCAGTTCATACGAACCCGGAGCGAGTATACGGATGCTCTCGATACGCTCAAAGATCTCGATCTCCCTCTTAGTCCCCTCATCGCGGACCTCAAGCACATCCTCCCCGGTCTCAAGGGCGATCTCCTCGATCGATTTTTCTTTCAGCACATCATCGTGCCGTTCAGCCTCACGAATGTAGAGAAACTTCTTCCCATCGCAGCTCGGGCACCCTTTCAGTATCACCGTCGATCCGTCTTCAAACTCCCTGCCGCATTGTGTACATTTGTGAGGCATCAATAATCACCCGATACTCCATTCACCTGGAAGAGACCCATGCGCTGATGAGATCCTTCTCTTTCTTGATCGTCTTGAGCTGGTTGGCCGGCCCGATCACGGTCAGCCGTGTCTCCGAGCGTTTCCCGCCAAAAAGCCTCGAAAAAAACCCATCCGGGGTATCCTTGACAGGATACGTCTCCATCTCGATACCCGAAAACCCGTCCGGTGTGATCTCACGCATCGTGATCTCGATGAGCTTGCTCTGCTCGTCAGGCGCAAGACCCTTCTCAAGGACAACGATGTTCCCCTCCATAACATCATCGAGGATCAGCCGGATCTTCTCCATCGATGTGAGCCGGTCAAGGCGCTCTGCCGAAATAAGGTCTATCTGTACACCCCGTATCATCTCTATCACCCGAAGTAAGCCGTCATTTTTTCATACAGCTCATCCATGTTGGTTCCCTCCAGGCTCGATATGGCGATCACCGGGTGCTGGGGAAATGCGCTCTTGATCCGCGCCGGGGAAGCGTCGGGGAGATCGTTTTTGTTGCCGACGATCAGTATCGGGAGTTTCCGGCTCTCGATGATCCCCACCATCATGATATTCACCTGCTGAAACGGATCCTGCGTGGAATCGAGCATGTAGATAACGCCATCGATATCCTCACGGAGCCAGTGCATCGCCTCGGCCACCCCTTCCGTCGCCTCCCGCGCACGCCGGACCGCCTCCTCTTTCTCAAACCCATACTCGATGAACTCGTTGTAGTCGATCTTGGTCGTTACGCCCGGCGTATCGACGATATCAAACGTTAGCGAGTTACCGTTCTGACCGGTGATGGTGACATCCTGCTTGCGCCGCACACGGCGCGTCTCATGTGGCACCTCGCTGACCGGACCGACCGCATCTCCGGTCCAATCCCGCACTATCCTGTTTGCGAGCGTCGTCTTGCCCGCATTAGGCGGCCCATAAATCCCGATCCGGCAGGTCCGCTTCTTGAAGAGCGTCTTCAGGAACTGCGAGATCCTCTGTTTTGTACGAACTAAGAACTCCATCTCTCTGGCACCCTCTGATAGACTATTTTCTTCTATTCCCAGGTATGGTATAGAACTCTTAAATAAATATAATTATATGTTTCACCGGGCAGATTATCCTTCTTTTGGGGGTAAACAACGATCCGGGGCGTGAGAATTCTTTTATACTGTCAAAACCTAGATACAGTTAGACAAGGATGAACGGCTCTTATAACGACCGGATCAGGAGAATCCCATGATGAACAATAACAATAGCATCCACTTCGAGACACGCGTTCCAGTCAGGGAGGTCATGCGGAGCCATCCAACGACCATCGATGTGGGAGAGACTGTCGCTCGTGCGGCGCAGACGATGTGCCGCGATGAGGTCGGCAGCTGTATTGTGCTCCAGAACAACCTGCCCCTCGGGATCGTCACCGAGGAGGACATCAACTGCAAGGTTGTGGCAAAAGACTTAAAACCGAGCAGTGTGCGTGTCAGCGAGATCATGAGTACCCCGCTGATCACGATCGGGGTCGACAGAATGGTCGGCGATGCATCGGCAATGATGGTGAAACACCGCGTCCGCAGGCTTCCTGTTGTCGATAACCAGCTGGTCATCGGTATCGTGACGGTCAGGGATATCCTCACCGTCGCGGCCGAGATGAACGAGCTGCTGGCCGACCTCATCGAGATCAACCGCGAGGAGGAGTACGCCATGGGCGTCTGCGATCGGTGTGGAAACATCTCTGATAACCTCGCGCGGGTCGACAACCTTATGCTCTGCCCCGACTGCCGGGAGGAGGAACAGTTGTTATGAAAGTGGCCTCAAACCTGATGGTGAAGATCCCCGTCATGCGCTACAACGACCACATCACAAAGGCACGTAGCGTACTCCGTGACGACGTCTTCCGTGAGCTCTATGTCGTGGATGAACAGAACCGCCTTATGGGCTATCTCGACATATCAGACGTTTTGCGAGTGGTGGATACCAAATCAAACGTCACCATCAAGGGTTTTGTCAGGGAGGCAGCCCGGGTTTCCCCCGGGGCCCCCCTCACAGAGGTCACTCACGCCATAATGAGCACCTATACCAATAGTGCAGCAGTCGTCGATGAAGGCGGTCTGCTCCAGGGCGGGGTGCTCTTCTCCGAACTCTTCCCGATCCTTATATCGCGCCGCACCATCTCCGGCAGGGTCGGGGATGTCATGTCACATGAACCCATCACCTGTGCGCCGGAAGATCCCATACACAAGATCTATAGCCTGATCATCGCAAGCGGCTTTATCGCGTTCCCGGTGGTGCAGAGGGATGGGGCGGTCATCGGCATCATATCCCGCCGTGACCTCCTGCGTGCCGGCAGCGTCCGCACATCGGTGAAGAACCAGGCGGATACCACCGTAGACCGGGTGATGACGACACCTGTCATCAGTGTTGCGCCCGACGACCAGATAGCCACGGCGGCAAGGTTGATGGTCGACCACGACATCAGCATACTCCCGGTTATCGATGAGAGTAAGCGGATCGTCGGCATCATCGACCGCCACGACGTCTCAAGCTGCCTTGTTCCATGAGAAGACCAATACCAGAGGAGGGATACCATGCAACCAAATAATTCTGAGAAGAAGCCAGCCGACCGGCTCCTGAAGATGCCGGGCAAACTCAACCGCGGACCGGTCGACTTTAAGACACGGATCGCCGGTCACGAAGGCGAAATAATGGCGATCGCCACGAGAGATGTCATCACGGCACAGCAGACCACCACGATCATCCAGGCGGTCGGGATCATGACCCGGGAGGGGTTTCGCAGGCTGCCGATCGTCGATGCCGGAACCCACCACCTCAGGGGGATCGTGACCGCAAGCGATATCATCAACTTCATGGGCGGCGGTGAGAAGTTCAACCTCGTGCAGGTGAAGCATAACGGAAACTTCCTCGCCGCCATCAACGAGGGGCTGCGCGAGATTATGACACCGCAGCCGGCGACCATGCCCGCCACCGGGAGCATCGACGACGCGGTCAGTATCATCGTCACCCGGCGCATCGGCGGGATACCGATCGTCGATACTGAAGCAAACCTGAGGGGTATCGTGACCGAGCGCGATGTGATGAAGGTGCTCACCACCGAGAACTCGAGGCGCCGGGTGGAGGATATCATGAAGACGTCGGTGCGTGTCACAAGCCCCGATACCCCGATC
>JAAZID010000018.1 GCA_012510295.1 Methanomicrobiales archaeon
GTTCATCGCGCAGCGCGCTGATGGCATCCATCAGGCGGTTTGAGGGATAACAGGTCTCAAGTCCACAGGATCGTGTCTCATCGCAGGGAAACGGGCCGCATTCCGACTCCTCAAACCCGACTATCTCAACAGTCACTTCTACCATGCATCATCGATTGGGTGGTTTTGAGATATCATCCTTCGGTCGTGTGCATAAGTAGCGTGCGTACTGCCGCCCTGATCTCATCCTCTGCCCCTTCGATCTTCCTGATATCCCTGACCCGATCGAGACCGCTGAAGAGCACCGGCTCAGCCGGCTGGATGCCCAGGTTCTTCATAAACGCATCGACTACAGGCGTTACGCAGGCAAACGGTTCTTTCCCCGGTTGTCCGGCGACAGCGATGGCGAGGCCCCGGGCGCGGACCTCCTCCCCGAGGACCTTCACCCGCGCGTGGAGCCACTGGCAGCGGTCCATCACCGCCTTCAGGCCGGACGGGACGGTGTTTGTGTAGACCGGCGTGCAGACGACGACGAGGGATGCAGACTCAATAGCCCGGATGATCCAGGGCATGTCATCGTCTATCGGGCAGTAGCCCTCGTTGTAACAGACATAGCAACCGACACACGGTCTGATATCCATATCGTGGATGGAAAAGACCCGAGAAGAAAGGCCGGCCCGTCCGGCCTCATCGTCGCACCATGATGCGGCGAAAGCGGAGTTCCCGAACGTTCGCGGGCTCCCCTGCAGTATGACGACGTCATAGGCCCCTTCTTTTGGGAGCGGGCGGGTGAAGACCCTCCTTCTGGTGTAGATCTCCGGACGGGACCGGATGTCATGCGCAAGCCGCGCGAAGGCGATCTCGGCCACCTTCCCGGCCTCAAAGAGAGAACCGGGCGGCACCTCATAGGAGTTGATGGCGTAGGTGTAGACCGGCCTGGTGCCGCAGAGAACCTCAATGGTGTACCTGACCATATCCGGGTAAACATACCCGAGATCGCCTGTGCTGAGCCTGATGGTAAACGTCCCCTCAGGGGTCTCGATCTCTACGGTTTTCTCAACCGCATCCTCATTCATCGTATGTCACCTGGTATTGTGCCGGCGCCACGAACCGGGGTGAGAATGCCCTCTGTTTCTGGCTCTCTCGGAGAGGCTCCCGGTCTGTCATCACGACTATTAAGAAATCTAATCCACATGCTATGATAATGTATGAAGGCGTTTCAGAGTCTTGAAGGTGGAACATTCGTTGTGAGGCCCGTTGATTACGACATGGCCTGCGTCCCAATGCTCCAGGCCGCCCGGGCACTACCACGGGCCGGCGTAGCCCGGTCATTGCACGTTCCCCCCTTCTCACTCGATACCGTGCCTGGCCGAATTGCCGTAAAAAAAGGAGGGTTATTCGTTCCCGAGCCAGACATCAACCCTGTCGCGGTTGGCGTCGACCCACTTCTGCGCGGCCTCCTCTTCAGGCATGCCGCCCGCGATATCGGTCATGACCGTGGCGATATCCTCGCCGGTCCACTCGAATCGCTCAAGGATACCGTAAGCCTCCGGGTCGTCGGTCGCGAGACCCTGTCTCGCAAGGGTCACGATGTCTTCAGCTCCGCCGTAGGTACCCTTCGGGTCATCGAGGAACTTGAGGTCGTAGCGGCCGAACTTCCAGTGCGGTGACCACCCGGTCACGACAACCCACTTTTCATTGTTAATAGAAGAGCCGAGTTCCGCCGCCATACCGGCGCTGCTGCTCGCAACCAGATCATAGTTGAGGTCGTATTCATCGATGGCCTGCTCGGTCCGGGTCATGATGCCTGCACCGGGCTCGATACCGACGATACGGCCGCCGAACTGATCAGCGACACCGTTCATCTCCTCGATCGA
>JAAZID010000019.1 GCA_012510295.1 Methanomicrobiales archaeon
GCTTCGGGCAGGTCGGTGCTTGTTCTCGATCGCTCAGGGGCTGAGATCCAGACGATCCCCTTCAATGATCGCGTGGAATCGATCGCAGTAACCCCCGACGGTTCATTCCTCGTGATCGGGGGTGGCGATCAGTCTATCTACCTCTTCACGCGGGATAAATCTCTGCTCGCCGGTGAGAGCAGGGAAACCCCGGCGGATGAGGCCGCACCCCGGGAGAGCGCGACCACTCCCGCGGCCGGCAACGCCAGTGCGGTGGCTGAGGTGACCCTTCCACCCCCCGCCGAGGAGACCTCAATCTTTTCGAAGATGCTCAGGTGGTTGGAGAACATCTTCTCCCTCCTCTTCAGGCCACAGGAGGACTTCATCGCCTGACGATCCGCTGAATAGTGGGAGAGGAGCCCACGATCAGCGCTGGGTGAGGAGGATTTTGCGCAGAAATACCGCGCACCGGCCCTATCAGACCCTGTGCCTCCGGCCGCTCGCGTCACGCGCGTAGTGCCCGAACTCACTGTTGAGCAGGACGTCGCCGGAAAAGACCGGACCGTCCCGGCAGACCCGGAGGCCATGCGGATCGGTGCAGCACGACCCGCAGAGGCCGACCCCGCACTTCATATAGCGGTTCAGGGAGAACTGCCCCCGCTCCGCACACCCTTCCCGGTCGAGGATGCCGAGCACCGCCATCATCATGACCTCGGGGCCGCAGACGCAGATGTGGCTGAAGTCAGCGAGGTCTACCCTCGACATGAGATCGGTCACAAACCCGTGGTGACCGGCGGTGCCGTCGTCGGTCGCGACCATCAATGTCGCTGCATCCCCTATCCGGTCGGTGAAGAGGAGCTCTGAGGCCGTCCGGGCGCCGAGGAGGAAGGTATCGACCCTCCCGGCCTCTACGAGCGGCAGCAGCGGGGAGGCGCCGACGCCGCCGGCGATGGCGAGCGTCCTCCCGGTGACCGCAAAGCCGTTCCCGTACGGACCCCGGATCCCGATCCGGTCGCCTTCAAGCATCGCAAAGAGGGCGGCAGTCGCATCTCCCACCTCAAAGACGGTGATCGATGACGGGGAAGAGAGACCCATCGGGATCTCATCGACGCCCGGCACCCAGACCATCACGAACTGACCCGGTCGCATGGCGATCTCACGGTCGAAGACGAACGTCCTGATCGATGGCGTCTCCTGGATGATCTTTTGTATCGTAACCCCGATTGGCATCTGCTCATCCATGGGCACACCCCACGATCTCACGCGCATCGATGCCGTCGCGGCTGTAGAGGTCGTCTGCGATGCTTGCGAAGATGCCGATATCATCGATGACCGCGCTCCCTATCTCGACGGCGCTTGCACCGGCCATCATCATCTCGATGACGTTATCGGCCGTGGAGACCCCGCCGCACCCTACGATCGGGATGGAGCAGGCCTCGTAGAGCTCATAGATACACCGAACCGCTATAGGAAATATCGCCTTCCCCGAGAGCCCGCCAAACTGGTTCCCGAGCACCGGTCGGCGGAGCGACGTCGATATCCGCATCGCCTTCACCGTGTTGACCGCGACGATCGCATCCGCCCCGCCGCGTTCCGCCGCCGCCCCGATCCCGGCGATATCGGTGACGTTCGGGGTGAGTTTCACCCAGGTCGGGACACCGAGCGCGGCAACCGCCCTCGTACACTCCTCCACAAGGGCAGGGTCGCTCCCGATAGAAGCTCCGTAACCCTCAGCGTGGGGGCAGGAGAGATTCAGTTCAAGCCCGGATGCCCGGTCGGCGAACCAGCTGGCGACCGCCCGGAACTCCTCCGGCGTCCCCCCGAATATGCTCACAACAACCGGTTCATCCTGCAGGGCGGCCAGTTCATCCACAAACGCGGCAGAGGGGTTCGGGAGGCCCATGGCGTTTATGATACCGCCGTCGACGACGACCAGGCAGGGGCCGGGGTGTCCCTCTTTTGGGTCCGGGCCGATGGATTTCGTGACCACGCCGCCGGCGCCGTTTGCAAGGATACGGGCGAGCGATGCACCGGTGGTTCCGAGGATGCCGGCAGCCAGCAGAAGATGGTTCTTCAGCTGGACGCCGCCGACCTCGATGGGGCCAGGATAAAGCGTAACCATTGAAAAAAGGTGGGAGTGAGGTATTATTATACCCTCGCGCCAAGTACAAGTAAGAAAGAAGATCAGCTCCGCCCCACGGAGCCAGGATACCGGAACTAAGATCGGCAATACACCCCCTTCCCCTGTCGGACCGTTATCCACCGTGTAGCAGGGCCGATTGATCGTACAACCTTTTACTGCTATTACAGGACGATACGTATGACCTCGCTCGCAATCTTAGGTGTAGGAAAGGTGGGGGGCGAGACGGCGTTTCTCTCCGCCGCGCTCGGTCTCGCCGATGAGTTAATCCTCTACGACGCATATGAACCCATCCTCCGTGCACAGGTACTCGATCTGCAACATACGGGTATCGATGTCACGATCTCTACCGACCCGGCAGCGATGCGGGACGCCGATATCTTCGTCTTTGCGGCAGGCACCCCGAGGACGCCGGATATCAAGACCCGGGCCGACCTCCTTGAGGCGAACATACCGGTGGTGAAGCGTTGCGGCAAACACCTGCAGGGGTTTGCCGGGGTCGTCATCACCATCACAAACCCCATGGACGCAAACAACTACGGCCTCTGGAAGACGATAGGCATCGACCGGCAGCGTTGCATCGGCTTTGGGGGTCAACTCGATAGCGCCCGCCTCGCCTGCCTCCTCCGCGAATCAGGGATTTCAGGGCCTGCCTGGGTGCTTGGAGAGCACGGCGAGCACCAGGTGCCGCTCTTCTCAAAGACCAGCGCCGATGTCGGGATCGATGATCGGGAGACTATCCTGTCACAGATGCGGGGGGCGAGTATGGAGGTGATCCGTGGCAAGGGCGGCACGGTCTTTGGTCCTGCATACCACATCGTGATGTTGATACAGGCTATCCTCAAAGACCGGCGCGATGTGCTCTCCTGCTCGTGCGTGCTCGACGGCGAGTACGGCCTCTCGGGCTGCTCGATCGGTGTCCCCGCCCGGATCGGCCGCGAGGGGATCCTCGGTATTGAGGAGTGGAACCTTGATACCTGGGAGGAGGAGAGGATGACAGAGGCGGGAATGTTTCTGAAGGGGCTCTGCAGGAGGTTTGATGACTGAATCGATGCCCGAATTTCACATAAACACCACGGCAACCCTTGACGATTTTGGGAAAACTCGTATCGGGATCCACCAGGTGGAGTACAGCGTCGGCCCGGATATTCCGGCCGTCCATGTATTCGGCCGGGATGCCTCCGGGAGAGCCGTCACGGTCAATGTGACCGGGTTCCGGCCCTACTTCTACGCGCCCGCCGGCCAGGTGGATAAAAAACCCCTCCCGCCGGGCGTCGATCTTGAGCCCGATACGACCTACCGCTCCATCCAGGGTGAGGCACTCCGGAGGCTCTACACCCGGCGCCCCGGCGATGTCCGCGATATCCGCAACGACTTCCAGCACTATGAAGCGGACATACCGTTTGCCACCAGGTTCATGATCGACTGCCACCTCACCGGAGGTATGGAGCTCCCTGCCGGCGCCCTGACGGTTGACTACCACGACCTTGCGCCGGTCGATATCAAAGCCCCTGCCCGGACCTGCATCATGGATATCGAGTGCGTGGATGAGAACGGGTTCCCGGAACCGGATCGGGACCCGATCATCTGCATCACCTGCTGGGACTCCTTCGATGAGGACTACACGACCCTCCTCTGGATTCCGGATGGGATCTCAGGCGATGCACCGGAGTTCAGCCTTCATGGAGAGCACCGCGTCATCCGGTTCCCCGATGAGGTGGCTATGCTCAGGGGGCTCATCGACTACACCAGGGGGCGCGACCCCGATATCCTCTCCGGCTGGAACTTCGTCGATTTCGATATCCCCTATATCCTGCGACGGATGGCAGCGCTCGGGCTCCACGGTGAAGACCTCGCGCGCCTCCCAGGGCAGACGGCGCGTAACGCCGTCCGGGGGAGGTCGATCTTCGACCTTCTCGGCGCATACCGGAAGATGCACCAGGCCCAGAAGGAGTCTTACCGGCTCGATGCAGTCGCCGAGGAGGAACTCGGGGAGACGAAGATCCGTTACAGCGGGACGATCACATCACTCTGGCGATCCGACCCGGCACGTCTCGTGGAGTACAACTACCGCGATGTCGAACTCTGTGTCGGGATCGATAAAAAGAACAACATCATCGAGTTTTACCGGGAGATCGCGCGGTACGTCGGCTGCCCGCTCGACCGGACGCTGAACTCCTCAAACGTCATCGATATCTACGTCCTGCGCAAGGCGTCGGGCAGGTTTATTCTCCCCTCGAAGGGGTTTGCCGCCGGAGACGAGTTTGAGGGGGCGACCGTCTTTGAGCCCGCCACCGGTCTCCGGGAGAATGTCGTGGTCCTCGACCTGAAGTCTCTCTACCCGATGGCGATGATGACGATCAACGCATCGCCTGAGACGAAGAACCCGGACGGGGAACTGCGGGCACCAAACGGTATCCGATTCTCCCGGGAACCGGATGGGTTGACGAGGAGCATCCTCTCAGAGCTCCTCGTAGAGCGGGATGAGCGCAAGCGTCTCCGCAACACTTATCCCTTCGGGTCGCCGGAGTACACCCTCTACGACCTCCAGCAAAACGTCCTGAAGGTGATCATGAACTCCTACTACGGAGTCTCAGGCTACACCAGGTTCAGGCTCTACGACCGCGAGATCGGTTCGGCCGTCACATCGGTCGGGCGGGCGATCATACGACATACCCGCGACCTCATCACCGATCTCGGCTACACGGTCCTCTACGGTGACACCGACTCCTGCATGGTCGAGATCCCGCCCGGGAGTCTTGAAGAGATCATCATAAAGGCGAAAGATATCGAAGATCGCCTGAACGCGAGCTACGGGGACTTCGCGCTCCGCGAACTCGCTGCTGATAAACACTACTTCTCGATCAAGTTCGAGAAGGTCTACCAGCGATTCTTCCAGGCCGGCAAGAAGAAGCGATACGCCGGGCACCTGGTCTGGAAGGAGGGAAAAGACGTCGATGAGGTCGATGTCGTCGGGTTTGAGATCCGGCGGAGCGACTCACCGCAGGTCACCCGGGAGGTGCAGCACGACGTCATCGAGATGATCCTCCGGGGAGACTCGTTTGTGGATCTGCAGGCCTACCTGCGCGATATCATCAGGCGGTACCGCCGCGGGGAGTACTCCCTTGACGAGGCCGGCATCCCGGGAGGGATCGGGAAGGATCTGGATAGCTATGAGACCGAAGATGCCCATGTCCGGGGGGCGAAGTATTCAAACAAGTATCTCGGGACCGACTTCAAGCGGGGCAGTAAACCGAAGCGCGTCTACATAAAGACCGTCATCGCGAAGTACCCACGCACCGATGTGGTCTGCTTTGAGTACGCCGATCAGGTTCCGCCCGAGTTTGTCATCGATTGGGAGACGATGCTTGAAAGGACACTAAAAGGACCGCTCTCGCGGATCATCGAACCGCTCGGGTGGGACTGGCACGATGTCGACCCGACGCGGACGACGTTGTTTGATTTTGGGATGTAAGAATGGTTTTGGGGGGGCCTTACGCGAGCCCCCTCTTCCCGAGTTCTTCTTTCATGAACTCCCGGCGTTCGATGTTCTTCGACCAGGCGATCCGGCCGTCGACGACCTGCCAGTTGCCCATCTCCAGGACGTCGATCTCACCGGGAACCCGGGAGACGTCAGCGCCGGTGGGTACGACCAGAACGGCATTATCGATGCGGACATTGTCCTCAATGAGTGCCTGGCACTGGCCCTGGAGTTCCTCGATGGCATCCATCCGGACCGCAGGCGCCATCTCCACGCCCACGATCACGCGCTCGGTCCTGCCGGCGATCCGGCGGGAGAGCACACACTCAGGCTGCGCGCTACCGTAGGTCGGGAACCATGCAAACTGCCACCCATCCTGGGGGGAGAATCGTCGGGCAAGAGCCTTCTTGACATCAAGGTATGTAGAATCTTTTACGCCACCCATGTCTGTTATCCTCTGCTCTACGTTTTGTTCGCGGTCAAATATAAGGGTTGTAGTTTCCCTGCTCCTGCGGTCCCGTGCACACCCCTCATGAACGGGCGCAGGAAAAATCTCTTAATCGGAGGTTTACGGAGGAATAAGTCCCAGGATAGGAGCCGATAGGCATACAGCAGGTGAACCTGTTACCGCGTGCCCCCTCTGCGTGGCCTCCGCCCGGTCTTCGAGAGGTGGTGCCGGATCCTGCTCTCCTCCGCTGCCCTCAAGGGCTGAGGCAGTAGAAGACCGGGAGCACGTACAGAATGCCTGCTCCTCTACCACGCGAACCTTTATTTCAGGGGTGGGGTACCTCCCCCCTCTATGAAGTATCTGGCAGTCATCATCCTCGGCCTGCTACTCATGCCAGCGGGTGCGCAGGCGCTCACCTTCATGAGCGGGGATCAACCTGTGATCGATACCCCCATCCCCGATGATGTGATCGCGTCGGGAGGAACCGTGACCGTCAATGCCCCGGTCAATAGCCTGACGGTCGCCGGAGGGCGCGTAACGGTGAATGCACCCGTCCGGGGCGACGTCATAGCCACGGGGGGCACCCTGATCATCAACGGCGACGTCGGCGGGAAAGTACTTGCTGCAGGCGGCGAGATCGAGGTGAACGGGAACGCGACAAACGTCCTCATCACCGGCAGCACAGCCAGGATCGGCAGGAATGCCGTCATCGAACGGGATGCAGTTATCAGTGCAGGAGATGTCACAAATGCGGGATCGGTCCTGCGGAACCTTACCGTCTCGGCAAGCACCTTCAACGATACCGGATCGGCCGGGAACGTGACGTTTGAAGAGGTGCAGGAGTCGGCGTTGCCAGGCCTCTTCTCGATCTTCGCCGCCATCGGGTTCCTGATCCTCGGGCTCATATTCGTCCGGTTCCTTCCCGGCCCGTTCGGTGCGGTGGTCCGGCAGGTTGAGCAGAGACCGATCATTCACACGATAGTCGGGTTCTTCGCGGCCATTGTATCGGTGATCATCCTATTTATCATCGCCATCACCATCATCGGCCTCCCTATCGCGTTCGTCGGGGGACTGCTCTTCATCGTCGCCCTGGTGATCTCACCGCTCTTCGTCGCATTCGCCCTCGGGGATCTCATCGCCTCCCGGGTCGGGCGGAAGCCCGGACCGCTCTGGGTGTTCATCCTCGGGTTTGTGATCCTGCAGATCCTCTTCTTTATACCTGTGCTCGGAAGTATCATCCGGATCATCGCGGTCAGCCTCGGCTACGGCGGAATCCTCTACGCGCTCAGGGGTGCACGATCACCTCACGCCGGCGGGGAGGCGGCATAATTCACACTACACTGACCGGCCTTATCCGGGTCCGGGGGAGGATCACGAGGTTGTATGCGTCGTGATCCCGGTTGAACCTGACGAGAACCCCCCGGAGTTCAGCGATGCCCCCATACTCAACCTCTGCGAATATCTCGCGGTTCGGGCCACGGAGGGTCGCCGGTATCACGGCGTATACCGGGTCGGCCGGCGTCCCGTCGCAGACCTTGTAGACCTTCGTCCGGCCATCGCCGAGGTTTCCTGACATCAGCGCCGCGACGACGTTGATCGTCCTGTCGCGGTGCCGGCGGAGGTGGGAGAAACGGGCGAACTTCGCCCCGGGTGGCACCCGGTAGGCGTGTTGCATCATCCCATCCATTCGCAGGAGCGCGGAGGAGTATTTGATATCGACGTTGATGAACCGGTAGCCGTTCCCCTCCTCCGAGAGCCGCTCCATCAACCGGGTCGGCCGGATGTTGCCCCTTTGCTCAAAGGTCCAGCACCTCTCCGGGTTGCAGGCGGTGCCCCATATGAACGAACAGGGACTGTATATGGTGAAGCCCCGGTCCGCGATCGCGCGCACGGTCTGGCGCATGGTGGTTGCGTTGTCGAGGTCTGCCGGCTCCACTACGGCGATCGTCCCATCGGGCGCGAGGTGATCGGCAAGATCGGTGACAAGGTCGGCACGTTCTTCGATATTCATATCGCGGAGCTCACCGAGGACGTTTGAGAATACCATGAGGTCGATCCGATCCGGCAGGGCGCCCGCCTTGAGCGCCCTGATATCCTCGCGGATGAGCCTTTCAACCCGCACGGCATCGCCCTGTACCGCTGCAGCGGTCGGGACCAGGGCGTTGTAGGCCTCGAAGTGCTCCTCTGAGCGCTCGACCGCGTATATCTCAGCCGTTCCGCTCCCTGCCCTCCCGAGGAGGTCGATCGCGGCGAGCGGCACGACCCCGGGGCCGGTGCCCAGGTCCAGTATGCGCATATGGGACTTTGCAAGGCCTTGCCCGATGATCTGCCAGAGGATATGCTCAAACTGCACCAGGTAGACCGGCGCGTGGTAGGCGAGGTAGCCGAGGACCGGGTAGGCCTTCCGGTAGCTCACCGGCTGCCCTTTCCAGTACTGGCTCTTCTGGACGAGGATGGCGTTGCGCATCCGGTCGAGGACGGCCGGATCGTCCCATGCCTTGGAGGTCTTCCTCTCGATGTAGGTCTCCACGAGCTGCTGGATGTAATCCGGGATCTCCGGGCTTCTGAAGAACACGAGTTGTCGCTCACGCCCGGCATCGCTGATGGTGAGAGGGGACCCTGCAGGGCTCTCTCTCTGTTGAACATTATGCCGCTCGCTCATGGTGTATCAGATTCTTGCCGGGATGGTAAATACAGGTTCCGGGGGCGCAAAACCTCTCCAGTAAAGAGCGTTTGAGAGGGGCTGGGCACCCCGCTCAAGGCGCACCCCGCTCTTCTGCCGCCGCACGCCCGAGCCCGTAGGCTTTCTCGTTGACCGCGACGGTCTTCGGCGGAACGCACCGTCGCACCGCCTCTTCGAGCGTCTCCGGCCGGAGACGAATATCGCCGGATGCAGCCCCGAGCATAACGATGTTCTGGGAGAGGCTGCTCCCCGCCTCCTCTGCGAGACCGGGAGCATCAATAC
>JAAZID010000103.1 GCA_012510295.1 Methanomicrobiales archaeon
GGATAGAGCAGCCTGCCACCATTATGCAGGCGGCGAGAGTCAGACAGAGCAGGTAGCGTACAGATCGGGCTTGCATTCTTTTTCTCCTGAGGTATCGGACGCACTTCTATAAGTGCGCTGAGGTCGGATGATCGGCCGCGACCTCCCGGGCCCGGAGCACGGTGAGCCGGACCCCTGCCGCCCCATCCATCCACCCGAGGTCGAACATCCTCTCCTCACCGTGAGTCCGGCAGAACTCCTGGAGGTCGAGCATGTGCCGGAGCCCTGCCGCCGCCTTTTCGCTCTGCACAAGACCGAGCGGCGGCTCCAGCAGCGGTCGGGGGAGGAAGACCATACATTTCGCCCGGCTCCGGGTCAGCGATACGTTCAGGCGGTTCCGGCTGTATATGAACTCCGCCTCCCCGAGCGCCGTCTCCACATCGCTCACGCCGTAACTGACGATGACCGCCTCCGCCTCCTGCCCCTGCATCTTGTCGACCGTATCCACAAACGGCGGGGACCTCCAGTCCCGCTCACCGGCAAGAAGGGTTCGTATGGCGCCGATCTGGGCATGGTGCGGGCTGACGATGAAGAGGCCATGGAGCCAGAAGCGGTAGTCCCCCTCCTCCGTCGCCGGGTAAGGCTCCCCTGAGCCGGGGGCTATGAGCCTCTCCCAGAGTTCCCGGGCAATTTCTGCGACAAGCGCCGCTTCCACCAGGTTTTCGATCGTCGTCTGGACATTCTCGAGCACGCAGAGGACGAGCGGGTATGCCGGATCGAGGATCCACTCGATACACTCTTCCTCTGGCGATCCGCAGGAGAGGGAGGGGAGAAGATCGATCCTCTGCCCCCCGGTATCATCGGTTGCGGGGAGATAACCCGGGCCGTAGAGTGTCTCTGCCGCGAACCGGGAGAGGGTGTGGTTCATCCGCCAGTTCTCCCCGAGCTGGCGGGTATAGATGGGATGATCGGGGTCGTCGCGGTGCCGGAGGTAGGCGAATATGGAGTCATCAAGCCCCGGGAGGCCGTCCTCAGGCGCCGGATACTCGCCCTGGACGATCGGGGGGAGCTGGAGGTCATCCCCCGCGAGGATGAGCCGCCCCCCCTCGGCGAGGGCGGGGAGCACCATCGCAAGCTCGGCCGGCCTCATCTGCGATGCCTCATCGACGACCAGGAGATCGAGGGAGGGGAGGACTTTATCGAGCCTCGCAAAGCTATGCACCGTTCCGCCGAGGAGGAGGGAGGGGTAGCCGATGATGGTATCGGCACGGTCGTGGGGCAGGGCTTCGAGGCATCGCTTGCCGCCGGGAGTCTTGAGGTCCCGCAGCTTGTATATCGGGAGGGCGGCCGTGAGACCGAAACCGTCGACCGAGTCCTGTACCTTGACGAGCAGGTTCTCGATGGCGGCGTGGGTGAACGCTGTAACACCCACCCTGATACGCTCCCCGTTCGCCCTCCTGGCCTTGATGAGGGAGAGGAGGGCTGCTGCAAGGAAGTGCGTCTTCCCGGTGCCCGGCGGCCCCCAGACAAGGGTCAGGCGGTTCGTCAGCACCTGGTGATGCGCCCGGGCCTGGCCGGGGGTGAACCCGCCGGTCTCGAGAGCGAGGTCTTCTGCCTCACGGACGACCTTCTCCGGCTCATCGATCGGGGTGGCGAACCCTCGGGGGTCCCGGAGGAGCCGGATGAACGCATTCCCGGGTTGCTCATCCAGGGTGAGGAGGCGGTCGATACGGCGCTGCGCGGTAAAATCGGTGAACCGGGGATGGAGCACCGCGGTATCTCCCTCGGCGAAGGGCGGGAGACCCCGACCGTAGGCCACCCCGAGGACAAGCCCCCTGACCTCTCCGGCGGTCCGGTCAACGATCGTGTCATAGACCCGCGCAAAACATACCCCGCTCTTCCCGGGGTTCGGGCTGTCCCGGTAGCGGAGGTCATCAAACGCCAGGTGAGCCTCTTCTCCGGCATCCCCATCAGGGACGAGGAGGTAGCTGAACGCCTTCGTCTGCTCGAAGAGCGCGAGGTCGAGCGGGGCGAGCACTTTCCAGAAGTTCCCCTCGACCTTCCTGACGGGGATACTGGTGCCGTCCCGGACCCTCTGCGCCCATGGCCGGCTCCGGCGTTCCTGCGCTTCCCGGACACCCATCGCCGACTCATACTCCGTGATGAAGAGGAGGCGCGATACCTCCGGCGTGGCGGTGCCCCAGTGCTGCGGGAACCAGAATCTCTCCGGCCATCGCACGAGATCGCCTTTCACCCGCTCCCGGAGGCCGTCGAGGACGCTTCCCGTCGCAAGCAGCCTCCGCGCTATCTCCTGCCGGATCCAGCCTGTGATCTCCGGTCGCCCCCCGTCCCACGCCATGATTATGGCATCGCTCTTGAGGGCGCTACCCTGTTCGTGCCAGAAGAAGTCGTCCGGGTCGAGGCGATACGAGAACCGGGAAGAGGGTATCGCCGCCAGAACCTCGGGCAGGCGGAGGGTGAAGGGGATGGGAAGCGCGAGCTGTCGCCGTATCTCGCGGGAGAGGACGACGAGCGGGAACGCTACCCCCGCTACCGGGTGGCTTTTGCCCCGGATGATACCCGGATCCTGGTAGTAGAACCGGAGCTGCAAGGCATCCTCTGCGGTCACGGGATCCTCGAGCGCCTCATCGAGCAGTCGGGCGAAGAGATCCTCTTCGTAAGTCTCATAGACGTATGTCTGGAGAGATTTCTGGTCCGACCAGGCCCGGCCCCGGTTGTAGTCGTGGACGGCCGCAAGTTTGGCGGCGAGCGCCCCGATGAACTCGCGCCGGATCCGGGCTGAGTCATCGGGGGTCTCTGCGACGAAGATGGTTTCGCGCGAGGGAGTTCCGTAGACCGCTTCACCTTTGTAGCGGCGCATACCGAGCGCATATATCCGGTCGGATACGGGGTCTTTCTGGAGCGTGAGGATGACCGCGATATCCTCGTACACCGGGAGGGCAAGCGATCTCTCAGCGTTCTTGATGACCTCACCCGTCTGGAGCGCCCTGACGGTCGCCCGCAGGCGGTCGCCCTGACCGGCGAGCGATCCGCAGTTGTTCAGGTGATCGTCGCTCTCCGGGGATTCGAGGAACCTCGCAAGTTCGGGAAGGGTGTTGATGGCGGACCCCGGGTTCGGGGAAACCCCCCTGAGGTAGCGCCGGCCTGCGGGCGAGAGGCCGGGGATCTGCGAGACCGAGGCGGTGGCCTCCGCCTCCGCCCGGCAGTGAGGGTAGAACTCACAGGACTCGCACCGCGATGTTATGTGCCACGGGATATCCCTGAGCGGGCAGGCGAGGATATCCCCGAGGCGGTGCCGGAAGAAGTCTTCAAGCACCCGTACATTCAGGTGCAGGTCGAAGGGTTCGGGCTCATCCGCCCCGTAGAGCCATATCCCGGCCCGGTTCATGTTGACCGGGCGGTCGATCTCGAGCAGGGCCAGGGCGTGGTCGAGGATCATAGCGTAGAGGGTTGCCTGGATGCGGTGGCTGACGCTGAGATCCTCGCTCGCCTTGATGTCGATGACCGAGAGGGCCGCGTCCTCGTCGCACGTGATCAGGTCGGGGCGGCAGGGGGAGAACCGGTGCAGATCGGGGTCGAGGCCGTACCTGCGCAGGAAGTGAACCGATACCGGGATGGTCGCCTGATAGATCGCTTCTCCGGGGAGGAGGTCCGGGAGTATCGCAAAGGTCTCCTCGATGGAGAACGACCGGTCGGATACAGGCCCGATCCCCTCCGGGATCCGCGCCAACCCTGCAAGTTTTGTGCGGATCACCTCCTCCTCCCACCTGATGCCGGCCTCCAGGAGGGCACGTGTCGTCGGGCTCTGGTCCATCACGGTCACCGGGATGCCGGACTGCTCGCGCTCCTGCTCCGGGGTCGCGTGGTAGCGGAGGTAGCGCTCGCAGTCGTGGTAGAAGAACCGGCCGATGAGCGATGGACTGAGGTTGAAGCGGGGCATGGAACGTTGTGACGTATTGTTTGTGCGGTTGGAGGAAAAGAGTTGTTATTCGGGGTTTTTCGTGAGGCGCCGGCCACATCACTGGATCGCAGCGTGCTGACGGATCACCAGATCCAGCACCACATGGCCGACCGGATCATAAACCCGGATGGCATGGTTGCCGGTATCGGCGATGTACCAGAACCCCCCGAGGTTGACCAGTCCGCCCGGTTCGTTCAGTCTCGCGTCCCCGGATACCCCGTTCCGGTAACCGCGCTCCCCACTCCCGACCTTGGTGAGGACCCATCCGGTGCCCGGGTCGAACTCTTTGATCTTGTGGTTACCGGTATCCGCTATGTAGACCAACCCCTTGTGGATGGTTATACCCGTCGGGTGATTGATACGTGCCATCCGCGCGATGGTGTCGAGGTCGCCGAAATCCTCCAGGGAGTGCCCGATACGGGTCTTGACCATGCCCCGCTTTATGCGGCGGATCGCCGAGGCCCCGCTGTCGGCGATGTAGAGCGCCTCCCCATCGGTGACGATGCCGGAAGGGCCGGCAAAGGCGGCTTTATGGAGCGGACCATCCACCAGCCCCACCAGGCCGGATCCGGCGTAGGGCTCCAGGGCATGGGTCGAGAGATCCATCCGCCATACCTGGTTCGCCCCGGCCATGGCGATGTAGAGGTGGCCGCCCATCAGCGCGAGATCCCGCGGCCTGTTCAACGCCACGCTCTTCCCCGGCCCGCCCTCGCCGGGCGATTCGGCCTCAAACCCGGTCCCGGCGATCGTCTCGACCATCAGATCCGGCCAGGATATGCGCCGTATAGTGTGGTTCCCGGTATCGGCGACATAAAGGATCCGGGCCTCTTCATCGAATATAAGCCCCTCCGGCAGGTAGAACGTGGCCTCCCGGGAGGGACCATCGGCGCTCCCCGGTGTCCCGGTGCCTATGACCTGCCGGATCTCTCCATCCCGACCGGTGACGATGATCCGGTTATGCCCGGTATCGCTTATGAAGAGGCGCATCCCCGCATGATCAGCCGCGATCCTGGTGGGGAAGTACAGGGCCGGCGAGGGA
>JAAZID010000104.1 GCA_012510295.1 Methanomicrobiales archaeon
ATGTTGGAAAGCATCTCCGGCCTCTCCGGCACCACCTCACAGCCCCGCAATATACATTAAAAATCCAAAAATAAATCCTGACATGGTTGCTGTAGCTGATATGCCTACAATGACGGCGGTGTTTATCACCGGGCCGATCTTTATCGGCATATACGTTGGGTTACGCTGCAGCCGCCGCACTGCTCGAAACGGCTTTGCGGTCGGAGAGATGGGAGGTTTGTAGGGTCTGATCTTCATGGCGAACGACTCCTGCGTGAGAGGGTACTATCTTCCTGATTGGGCAGTCACCTTCCTGGACCATAACACTTGTGATTCCATGTTCTCCAGCCGGCGGGCATGGTCCACGACAGATTTATCCATTTTCCAGCGAGAAGTTTCCTGACTGGAGTGCCAACGGATGTATCAATACATAAAAACCTTTCTCTACGGTCTGATGGCGTTTGCCGTCGTTTCAAGCACTTGTTTTCTCATCGAACGTCAAAATGGCCCAATTTATGTTGCAATGATCGCCCCCCGGGCGGGGGCGATGAGTTAGATGACAGCGACGGTTCGGGCGGAATGGGAGAGGCTCCGGCGGGTTGCAGTCCATCGGCCAGGGATTGAGATGTTCTTCGGGTTGCTCGATCCGCATGCGGCGCTCTATGAGCGGGCGTTCAACCGCTACGAGGCGCGCCGGGAGCACGAGCGCCTCGAGTACACACTCCGGGAAGAGTTCGGTGTCCGGGTGCTCCGGCTCAAGGAGACCATCCTCGATGCCGCCGACCGCGACCCGGTCGTGCGCCGGCGACTCGTTGATCTGGCGCATGAGGCCGTCACCATCAGGGGTGGGGGTGAGGAGGTGGAGGCGGCCCGGAGAAGCATGGAGGAGAACGCGGATGCCCTTGATTCGCAACACTTCTTCACCCTCCTCCTCTTAAGCCCGGTCCTAGAGGCGGGGCGGGAAAACACCGATGGCGGTGTGGATGTCCGGATTCAGGGACATGGACCGCTCACAAACCTCTACTTCATGCGCGATCAGCAGGTGGTTACGGGGTGCGGCCTCGTCAGCACGCGGCCGGCAAAACCGCAGCGGTCCCGGGAGGTTGATATAACCCGGCTCCTCTGGGAGATCCTCGGCATCCCCATCGCCGGGACGATACAGGGAGCCGGGACGTTTGAAGGCGGCGACTTCATACCGATGGGGGACTTTGCCCTCATCGGCACCGGAGACCGGACGAACGAGGCCGGGATCCGCCAGTTCCTCGCCTGTGCGACGGGTTTTGATGAGATCGGCGTCGTCCACCAGCCGGGGCATCCGCTCATACCGAGCGGGCGGCCTGACCCGATGATCGATATGCACCTCGATACCTACTTCAACGTCGCATCGAGCGGTGTGGTGATCGGCGCCGGGTTCCTCCTCCGGAGGGCCCGGGTCGATATCTACCAGCGGTCGGGTGAGGGATACGAATCGTCAGGGGAGACCATGAGCCTCTATGACTACGTCCGTTCGAAGGGTTTTGCGGTGATCGACCTCTCGGTCCTTGAACAGCTCTCTTACGCCGCAAACGTCCTCTGTATCCAGGATGGCGTCATCCTCACGGTGGAGGGCGAGCGGGTGATGAAGATGGTGCTCTCAAACCTGACGAGGAAGGCCGCGGCCGATCCGGCGCGCTACGGGGATCTCCTCCGGCACGCAGAGGAGGACTACCGCCGGATCCGAAACGCCGGACAATTTTTCCCGCACCGGGTGGAGTTCTACCAGCACGATATCGAGACCTATCCGCTACACTTCGAGAACCTGACCGGGGGCTACGGCGGGCCTCACTGTATGACCTGTGCACTGGAGAGGGGGTGATGCGGATGGTGGAGAAGGCTGTGGTGATCGCGCTCGGCGGCAACGCCATCCTGCGGCACAAGGAGAAGGGAACCGCTGAGGCGCAGCTTGCAAATGTCCGCCGGACGTCGAGGCATATCGTGAATATCATCCGCGCAGGGTATGATGTCATCATAACGCACGGGAACGGCCCGCAGGTGGGAGATATTCTCCTCCGAAACGAGATGGCGAAGGATATCCTCCCGCCGATGCCGCTCGATGTCTGCGGGGCCGAGAGCCAGGGCATGATCGGGTACATGCTCCAGCAGTCGCTGAATGAGGCTCTCAATGAGGCGGGATACGCCCGCCCGGTCGTGGCTGTGCTGACGCAGACCCTGGTCAGGGGCGATGATCCGGCGTTTGAGAACCCGACAAAGCCGATCGGCCCGTTCTATACTGAGGAGCAGGCGAAAGAGATCACCGAGAAGAATGGCTGGAAGATGGTGGAGATCCCGAGCCGGGGATACCGGCGGGTGGTCCCCTCGCCGCGCCCGGTGACCATCGTGGAGAGGGAGGTCATCTCCCGCCTCTTCCACGGCGGGGCGGTCGTGATCGCTGCGGGCGGCGGGGGCATCCCGGTGGTCGATGGTCCCGGCGGCACCCTCCGCGGTGTCGAGGGCGTGGTGGACAAGGATTACACCGCAGCGCTCCTCGCCCGACTCGTCGATGCCGATGATCTCCTGATCCTGACGGATGTCGAGTCTGTCTACCTGAATTACGGATCCCCGGATCAGAAGGTGCTCCGTGATATGACGGTAGCCGAGGCGAAAGAGCACCTCGCGGCGACACATTTCCCGCCCGGGACCATGGGGCCGAAGATCGAGGCAGCGATAGCGTTCCTGGAGGCCGGGGGTCACCGGGTGATCATAACGTCGCTCGATTCGGCTGGCGACGCCCTGGCCGGACGTGTGGGTACCCGGATCCACCCATAACCGGGGCCCGACCCCAACGTTTATATTCTAGATCTCCGTGTCCACCCGCCGGTGAAGAGACGTTATGGCAAATAATTTCTGGACGGGTGTCATCGTAGGCTGGCTCGTAGGGCTCATACTCGGCTTCCTGCTGCCCGTCGTCGGGCCACTGATCGGCGGATTCGTCGCCGGCTGGATGGTCAGGGGCGGGGTCGGGAACGGTGCAAAGGCCGGGCTGATCGCCGGCATCCTCGGCGCTATCATCATCGCGGTGCTGCTCCTCGTAGGCGGCACGGTCCTCCTCGGGGCGTTCGGGTTCATCGCGGGCATCGGGACGTCGCTTATCGTCATCGTATCGGCGTTCATCTACCAGGGGTTGCTCTCCCTGATCGGCGGCGCCATCGCAGGAGCGATCCGGCGGTAGGGAATCCCGGTTCCCCTCACGCGGGAGCGCACGGGGGCGCCTGGACCGGCCGGTCTCGTGCAAACCCTGCGAAGCATGGTGCCCCGGTATGCGCTTGAGGGGCGGAATCCTCCAGAATCACTCCCCGGGGCGCTTCCTCTCCCCTCTTTTCCGCCTTATACCGATCCGAATGCATCAGTGCTC
>JAAZID010000020.1 GCA_012510295.1 Methanomicrobiales archaeon
CGCCGGGATGAGGATATTTCCTATGAGGCTTGCGGCGGCGATGGGGGAGAGGATGACGTCGTAGCGCCCGGTATCGACCCTGTCGCCACCGAGGGAGCGGTAGGCAAGCGAAGCCGCCGCTTCCCCGACCGCCCGTGGGTCGATATCGGCGAGGAACGGGGAAGCGTCGAACTCATAGCCCGTGGACTGTTCCCGTATCGCCTCAAGGGAGGCCGCCGCGATCGTTCTCTCCATGCTGTATGCGACACCGTTTGTATTTGCAAGCTCCCGGTGTGATCGGCCGAGGTCGACCCCGCCGCCGATGATATCCACCGGGTGTTCCGCCGCGCCGGCGAGGAGGTCTTCGACCATGCCAGCCGCATTCCCGATATCTACAGCGAGATCCAGGTCCGCCGAGGGTGCAGAGAACATCGCCACATCCGGGACCGGAAGCCCGCCCCACTCCTGTGCCGTGGCGATCCTCCCGCTCGCAAGCGCCGCATCGAGGCACTCCATCCAGCGGTCAGGGTCGCCGGTGCTTGAGAATCCTATCCGTCCATCCTTGATGGTCCGGATGGTCATACTCCAGGACTCCGATTCCTCGGCGGTTCCGAGGATCCCCTTCTTGATCCCGGCGCTGACGCTCCGGCCACGGATGCAGAAGGCCTCGACCTCGTCGGCCCGCCGCTCGCCCTCCTGGAGGACTTTCTCGATAAGACCCTCTCTGTTCATTCGCCCCGCCCTCCAATCATCGCTCCATCAAGCAGGAGGTGCGGTGCGCCGTCACTCACCGGCACGGTCTGCCCTCCTTTGCCACAGTATCCCGGGCTCATCCTTCGATCGTCCCCGATAAGGGTGATGTCGTGGAGCGTCGAGAGGATCTCGCCCGAGAGTGAGACATCCCTGACCATACCGGTCGCTTCCCCGCCCTCGATCAGGTAGCCGTACTCGGCGTTGAACTGAAACACCCCCCGGCCGGGGTCGACCTGGCCGCCCCGGGAGCCTATCAGCAGGATGCCGTCCTTACATTCGGCCATGATCTCATCGTACGTCGCATCCCCGTTCTCGATGAAGGTGTTGCTCATCCGGACTATCGGGGGCGCACCGTGCTCGGCGCGGGCGTGGCCGGGAACACCGTCCCCGACCGCCGCGAGAGTCTCACGGTTGTGGAGGAAGGATGTGAGGATACCGTCACGGATGATCTCGGTCCGCTGAACCGCCACCCCCTCTGCATCCACGGGGATGAACCCGAACTCGTGGAGAGAGGGTTCGTCCACGATCACGAGCCCCGATCGTCCGATCTGCTCGCCGATCTTCCCCGCGAGGACCGATGCGCCCTCGCGGACGAGGTCGCCCTCACTCGCGTGGCCGACGGCCTCGTGGGTGAAGACCCCCGCGAGTTCAGGGTCGAGCACGGCGCGCATCGCCCCGCCCTTTGCGAGTTTTGCATCCAGGAGCGAGACAGCGACCTCGCCGGCCTTCTGGCCGAGATCCTGCTTACCCCGGAGGTTAAACCCGGTGGTGATATGGTCGCGCTCGCTCCCCATCTGCATCACGCCGTTTCGGGAGGCTATCGCGAGAACCGAAAACCCTGACCGAACCGCCTCGTACGAGAACTCGTTCCCGCTCGAGTCGAGGAACCGGACCGAATCGATCCCCTCGGTGTAGCGGGCCCGGGTGTTCGCCACCTCAGGGATCCGCGCTGCGCTCTCGATCCCGGCGAGCAACCGGGTCTTCTCCTCGAGGTCGATCTCCCGGGGATCCTCCGCGAGCGGCGGAACCGGGAGGAGTGCGCGCGGTGCATCGGCGAGGTCTATCTGGTCATGGGTGACCACGGCCAGGCGCGTCGCAGCCTCGACGAGGGCGTCTACCTCGCGCCTCGAATCGATGTTAACGTGGTCACGGGTGAGGATGCCCCAGCCCTTCGGTCCGAGTGCCCTGACCACGGTCCGGTCAAAATATGAGGTGCCTGCCGACTCGATCACGCCGTTATCGATATCGATCAGGGTGGCTTCACCCTGCACGCACCGTATATCATAATATCTTGTTTCTGTCATAGGACAATCAGGTCACAGAGCGCCCGACGGTCGAGTCAAACATGCCGGTCGTCGGGTTGACAGCCATCTTCCGGATCTTTGCGAAGAACCCCTCACGGTTCTCAGGTATGAGGGCGTTCTGGAGAACCTCCTCGATGTGGTCGACCGGGATGACCTCGACCATCGTGCGGTAGCGCTCCTCAATGAGGACATCATCGAGGTTCGACCGCGGTATGATCACCTTCTTGATCCCGGCCTTTGCAGCGGCCTCGATCTTGTAGGTGACGCCGCCTATCGGGAGGACGTCACCCCGGACCGAGAGCGATCCCGTCATAGCGACGTCCTGGCGCACCGGTATATCCTCAATAGCGCTTATGACCGCTGTAGCGACGGTCACGGAGGCCGAGTCGCCCTCGACGCCGCCGTAGGTTCCGATGAACTGGATATGGATATCGATGTTCCTGATATCTTTGCCCGTGAACTTCTTGATCAGGGCGCTGACGTTCGTTATCGATTCTTTGGCGATGTCCTTGAGCATGCCGGTCGCGATCACCGTGCCGTTCGCACCCTGGCTCGGTGTCACCTCCGCCATCACCGGGAGAACCGAACCTGAATCACTCCCCATAACAGCAAGCCCGTTCACCCGCCCGACCTGGGCGCCCTCAACCACAGTTATGTCGTAGTCGCGGCTCCGGCGTATGTACTCATCCGATATCTGGTCCTCGATCGAGCGGGCGGTCGCCTTTGCACCGATGACATGCTTTGCCGTGGTGAAGTCCGCACCCTCCTGCCGGGCGAGATCCCCCGCCACCCGGATAAGTCCACCCATATCACGGAGCTTCAGGGTCAGGTGACCCTTCCGGTTCGAGCGCCGCCGGGCCTCGCGGAGAACCTCAAGCATGGCGTCCCGGTCAAAGTGCGGGATCTTTCCGTCGTTTGTGACCTCCTGGGCGATGAACCTGATAAATTTCCGACGGTTCTCGGAGGTATCCTCCATCGTCTCCTGCATGTAGACCTCGTAGCCGTAGCCCCGGATACGCGACCGGAGTGCCGGATGCATACCCTGGATGGCGTCGAGGTTGCCCGCCGCGATCATGACAAACTGGCAGGGGACCGGTTCGGTCCTGACCATCGCGCCGCTTGAGCGTTCGCTCTGGCCGGTTATCGGGAAGCTGCCTTCCTGAAGCGCGGTCAGCAGGTTCTGCTGGGAGTGCGGGGTGAGGGTGTTGATCTCATCGATGAAGAGGACGCCCCCGTGCGCCCGGTGGACGGCACCGCTCTCGACACGATCATGAGATGGGGTCTCAAGACCCCCGCTCTGGAAGGGGTCGTGCCGGACATCGCCGAGCAGGGCGCCCGCATGTGATCCGGTGGCATCGACAAACGGCGCGGGGGTGTTCGGGTCATGTGTGACCAGGAGTTTTGGGACCATCGTCTCCTCACGGGGCGTCGAGTACTTCAGCGCCATGAAGACGAATGCGGCGGCGATGATGCCCATGAGCCACTGGGATGCGAGGATCGCATAACCGATTATGCCCAGGATAAGGAGCATGATAAGGGTGCTCCGCATCTGGATCTTCTTCCTCGCCTCCATCTTATGGGCGCCGACGATCTGCTTGCCGCGACCGGCCGGCACGGTCCTGATTATCGGGTTATTGTTATCCTCGGAGTTCGGGTAGACCAGAATGTCCTGCAACTCCTCCTTCGGGAGTAGTTCAGCCATGGCCTTTGCCAGCATCGACTTACCGGTTCCGGGGCTGCCGATCATCATAACGTGCCTGCGCTGGACCGCGGCCTTCCTGATCACCTCAACGGCATGTTCCTGTCCGATAACCTGATCGATGAGATTCGGAGGTACATCGATATCTGACGATGCGCTCAGCTCAAGACCGGCGAGATCGTCAATATCCGCCAGCTCGCCATTCGTGAGCTCAATATCTGGAATTTCTTTAGAAGTCGTTGAATCCATCGTCGGGTTTACCTCTTTGTTGCACTGGTACTTATATAATTTATTCATGCTCGTTCAAATACTTTCTACCAAAGGTGTTCTATGAGAGTAATCAGCACGGAACGATCCCAGGTTCTGGCAGCCCGGGTTTCAGAAAAGTTGGGAGTTCCTCTTGCGAAGACAAGATTTTCCCGGTTTCCTGATGGAGAGATCTACCTCAGGTGCGAGGATCTGGATGATGAGACCCTGATCGTCAGTAGCATCACTGATAATGATATGCTTGTGCAGACTCTTCTTGCTATCGATGCCGCTGACGGATCGAGGAACACGCTGGTTATACCGTACCTCGGTTATGCCCGCCAGGACAGGAGGTTCGGGCCGGGTGAGCCGATCAGCGCCCGGGCGGTAGCACGAGCCCTCTCAAGCGGCATCGAACGGGTGATCGTGGTCGACGTCCACGACCCTGCTGTGCTGGACTACTTCGGCGTCCCGGCAACGGGAATCACCATCGCGCCTGCGATCGGGGGATATATCGGCGACCTCCACCTGAGAGAGCCCCTCGTCCTCGCCCCGGATGAGGGCGCGATCGGGTTTGCGTCCACTGTTGCGGCGGCCGGCGGATGGGACTGCGACTTCCTGCAAAAGACCCGCCTATCCGGCGAGGAGGTCAGGATCGCTCCAAAGGCCGTCGATGTCGCCGGGCGCGTGGTCGTGATTGTGGACGACATCATATCCACCGGGGGCACCCTCGCGACAGCCGCCAGCATGCTTCACGAACAGGGAGCAGCGTCCATCCACGCTGCCTGTGTCCACGGGGTGCTTGCGAGCGGCGCTTACATGCGCCTGAGGACCGCCGGGGTCTCCTCGGTCGTATCGAGTGACACCTACGAGAACGCCTCAAGCTTCATATCGGCCGCGAGCACGATCGCGACAGCGATCCAGGAAGATGTTTGTCGTTGATGGATCCTGCCTGGAAGGGGGAGGGCAGATACTCCGTGTGGCAATCGCGGCATCAGCGATATCCGCGACTCCGGTCACCGTCACCCGGATCCGGGAGAACCGGCCAAAGCCGGGACTCGCCCCCCAGCACATCGCTGCGGTCCGCGCGGTCGCCGGGACCTGTGATGCTGAGTGCGATGGTCTCCAACCCCGGAGCCGCGAGATCACGTTCACCCCAGGCCGGCTCCGGCGGGCCGACATCACGGTCGACCCCGGTACCGCCGGGAGTATCCCCCTCATCCTCCAGGCCTGGCTCCCGGTAGCCCTCCACGCCGGCGGGAGCATCGAGGTCCGGGGCGGCACCGAGGTTGCATGGAGCCCGACGATCGACTATCTTGAGTATGTCCTCACACCGGTGCTCCGCCGGGCAGGGGCCTCGATCGATATCGACGTTCTCGACCGGGGCTACTACCCACGGGGAGGCGGACGGGTGCGCGTCCGGGTGGAACCGGCCCGTCTCCGTCCGATCGCTATCCCGGAGGAGGAACCTGTGTGCGGGGTCATTTCCTGCTCCTCAAACCTCCCGGGGCATGTCACAGGACGCCAGGCCGCCGCGGCAAAGAACCTCCTCGAGCGTGATCTCAATGTCCCCTGCACCACCACACTCGACCACCGGGAGGGAGGAGCAGGGGTCGGGAGTTCCGTCACGGCATGGATGGGAGCGAAGGGCGCCGTCGCTCTCGGGAAGAGGGGGCTTCCTGCCGAGAAGGTGGGCCGGATGGCCGCCCGGGGTCTGGTCGAGGAGGGCCGGGGTGGTGGCGCAGTCGACGTCCACCTCGCCGACCAGCTCCTCATATACATCGCCTGCTACGGCGGGGAGTACACCACCCATACGCTCTCGATGCATGCAAAGACTGCCTGCTGGCTTCTCGCAGAGTTCGGGTACCCGGTCAGGTGCCGGGAGGACGATGTCGTGGAGTTCTCGGCATGACGCAGCTGGTCCTCGATGCCTCGGTCTTCTTCTCAGAGATACCGGTGGAGGGGCCGGCATGGACCACCCCGTCGGTGGTGGAAGAGCTCAGTGATCTCCATGCGAAATGCCGGTTTGAGGTGCTCGTTGCAACCGTCCTCCGGGTCCGGGAGCCGCGCGGAGAGGATCTGAACCGGGTGGATGCGGCCGCGCTCCAGACCGGGGATGCCGGGGTGCTCTCCCCGGCCGACCGGGATATACTCGCGCTCGCGCTGGAACTCGGCGCCGTCCTCATCACCGACGATTTCGCGGTCCAGAACGTGGCGCACCGTCTCAGTATAACGACCCGGAGCATCAGGCAACGGCCCGCCCGGGCGATCCGGTGGCGCTACCGGTGTAGCGGGTGCGGCCGCTACTGGCGGGAGCCGGGCGATTGTCCCGTCTGCGGTGCGGCAATTAAACGAAAAATTAAATAGATCGCCGGAAACCTCTCTTCCATGTCAGCGCTCGAAGACTTGATCACAAAGGCAAAGGCACTCCAGGCGGAGGGGCACACGCCGGGCCAGATCTCGGATGAACTGGGTCTCTCGATGGAGACGGTCACCTGGCTCCTCACCCAGCCAAAGGGTATGGAGGCGCCAAAGGACGTCCACATCGACTGGACGGCGGTCGGGAGCCACGGGGCACTGCTGGATGATATAGCGATGATGATGCTCAAACGCTTCTTCTACCTGGCAGAGGGGAAGAAGGTACTGAGTGCCGGGGATATGCTCGATACGGTCGTCGGTATCGCGCCGTCAGGGGTCCCGCTCGCCACCCTCATCGCCGCGGAGGAGGGATTGAAACTCGCGATCTACCTCCCGGCAAAGCACAGCCGGAGCGAGGCCCCCACCGGATCGCTCGCCGGCACATTCGCAACGATCACCGGGCAGCGCTGCATCATAATCGATGATGTCGTCACGACCGGGACGACACTCACCGAGACGATAGAGTTCCTGAGAGAGCATGGCGCCACGCCGGTGGCGGTCTGGTCACTCTTCGACAAGCGGGGTGTCCGGGAGGTCGGCGGTGTCCCGGTCTATTCGCTCTTCACGATATCGAGGCTGGGGTGAAGGAGAGCCTGCTACAGGCTCTCTCCGGGCAGACCACCGTGGTTCACGACCCCGGCAGAGGTCTCAGGCGCGCAGAGGAGAGCAGCAGACGAGCAGCCCACGCGGATCAACCGGGGAGAGCAGGAGAGGCCGGACCTATCGACTACTATATATAGAACCTCTGAACAAAACTAACGGACAAAGGAGGATTATACTATGCTTGCTGGACAGCCCATCATTATTTTACGGGACAATGTTGAGCGCACGCGCGGATTTGAGGCGCAGCGCTCAAATATCATGGCTACAAGGGCAATTGCAGCCGCCGTTCGGACAACACTCGGTCCCCGGGGAATGGACAAGATGCTGGTCAGCTCCAGCGGTGACGTGGTGATCACGAACGACGGGGCAACCATCCTGCACGAGATGTCGGTGCAACACCCCGGCGGAAAACTGGTCATTGAGGTCGCCGAGACCCAGGACGAGGAGGTCGGGGACGGCACCACGACCGCGATCGTGCTCCTCGGGTCGCTGATGGACGAGGCCGAGAAACTGCTCGCCCAGAAGATTCACCCCACGGTCATCGCGCAAGGTTACCAGCTCGGTATGGAGAAGGCCCTTGAGATCCTCGATGAACTGGCCATCGCGGTCGATTTCGATGATCGGGAGACCCTCATAAAGATCGCCGACACCGCGATGATCGGAAAGTCTGTCGAAGCGATCAAGGAGAAAGTCGCCGATATCACGGTAGACGCCGTGCAACAGGTCGCCACAAAGACCGATGCGGGCACCTACACCGTGGACGAGGGTGACATCAAGATCAAGAAGCAGGTCGGCGAGACGATGCACGACGCCGAGCTGATCAGGGGTGTCGTCATCGAGAAGAAGCGCGTCTTTGAGCAGATGCCGGCATCGATCACAGACGCAAAGGTGGCCCTGATCGCCCAGCCGCTTGAGGTCACAAAGACCCAGGTGAAGTCAAAGATCAAGATCACCTCATCCGAACAGATGAAGGCGTTCTCCGAGCAGGAACGCGAATCCCTCCGGAAACTCGCCGAACAGATCGTTGCCGCCGGTGCAAACGTCGTCCTCTGCCAGAAGGGGATCGCTGATGCGGTGCAGTACTACCTGGCCAGGAACGGCGTTTACGCTATCGAGGATGTAAAAGAGGCAGATATGAAGTTCGCCGCACGGGCGCTCTGCGGCACGATCGTCAACAAACCTGAGGAGCTCGATGAGGCGACGCTCGGTCACGCTGAAGAGGTCGGGGAACTTCCAAACACCGAGCTCACGGTCATATCCGGATGTGACAACCCGAAGGCTGTCACGATCCTTCTGCGGGGCACCTCCCAGCTCCTGATCGACGAGCTCGAGCGGGCGGTCTACGACGCGACCCGTGTCGTCCAGGATGCTGTTGAGGATGGTACGTTCGTCATCGGCGGAGGATCGGTGGAGATCGAACTTCAGATGCGCGTCCGCGATTACGCTGCAACCTTTGGAGGACGGGTCCAGCTCGCTATCGAAGCGTTCTCAAACGCTTTCGAAGTTGTCCCAAAGACTCTCGCGGAGAACTCCGGGTTTGACCCGATCGACAAGGTCGTCGCCCTGAAGAAGGCTCACGCTGACGGCAAGAAACATGCCGGGCTCAACGTCTTCACCGGCGAGGTCGTGGATATGCAGGAGGCAGGCGTCATCGAACCGCACCGGGTGAAGACCCAGGCGATCAAGAGCGGAACCGAGACGGCGATGCTCCTCGTCCGCGTCGATGACATGATGGTCACCCAGACCGGCGCCGGCCCGGCCGGCATGGAATAAGTTATCCGCGTGAGGCGGTCAGGAATATACTGACTTCCTCCTCTTCGATTTTTTTATCCTGCGGCAGGCTCTTCTTCTCATAAAAGATCAGGGCCGTATCCGGGTTGATCCCGAAAGAGAGCAGGGCGGTCTCGTAGGTATCGCCCGGCCCGCCCAGGTAGACCAGCATGGTATCATCGGGGATGAGGGTGAACCGACAGAGCATATCTCGATACCATTATAGCCGCGCAACCTAAATATTATGGGCCAGCTTGTGCCGAGGTAGTCTAGTCCGGGAAGGCGGTGGCCTCGAAAGCCACTGGTGTTCAACACCTCGGGAGTTCAAATCTCCCCCTCGGCGTTTTAGGATAAAAATTCCGGGGAATTACCCAGGAGTGCAAGGAAAATCAGTATAAGGTACTACAGCATCTGCTGGCGATTGGAGACACCAGGTGTATCGTTGCTTCGATGAGCTCGACGATGCTGTCATCATCCTCAACCAGGATAACATCGTCGCAGGGTTGAATCGATCGTTTCTGGAGATTTTTGGCACCGATCACGAAGCAGCCCACGGCACGGATCTCAAAGACTTTTTTCCCAGTCACATTGCACCGTATATCCTGGATGGAGAAGATTCCGCAGGCAGGATACTCAAAGCACTCCAGTGCCGGGAGGAGGTGTCCCACCTCGCCTGCCAGATGCAGACATCTTATGGCGGAGTGCGCTGGTTCTCGTTCTCATGCCGGGTGATGACCGGCGAGCCGTACACCGGTATGATGCTCGCCCGGTTCCGGGATAGTACCCCCGAGCGGCATGAGGGGGCGCGGAGCGCTTCAGATGCTATGGCACTGGCCAGGATCGAATCGATCTATGCTGGCATCGGGGAGCTCCTCCCGTACGGGATCTGGATCACTGAGGCGGACGGGACATCCCTCTACATATCTGCCTCGTTCCTCAACCTCACCGGGACGACACTTGAGGAATGCCAGCAAACCGGGTGGCCGGACTGTATGCACCTTGAGAATGCAGGTCCGGTGTTTGACGACTGGAAGCACTGCCTCAAGACCGGAGAACGGTGGGATCGCGAGCTCGTGGTCGCAGACCCCGGCGGGGGATACCGCACCATCCTCTCCCGGGGAGTCCCTGTCCGGGATGAGGATGGAGAGGTTGCTCTCTGGGCAGGGATCAACCTCGACATCACCGCAAGGAAACATGCAGAACATCTCACCACCATCCGGGCAGCACAACAGAGAGCTGTCGCGGATCTCGGCCAGCTCGCTCTTGCAGGGGCGGAACTCCCCGAGCTGATGGATGCCGCGGTCCGGGCGGTAGCGGAGCACCTCGATGTCGGGTATGCCAAAGTACTCCGGTATATCTCCGGTGAGGATGTGTTCCTGCTCGAAGCGGCGGTGGGGTTCGACGCCTCCCTGGCCGGCAACAGGATCGTGGAGGGAGGGATCGATTCCCAGGCAGGATACACGCTCCTCTCCCATGAACCGGTGATCGTCGAGGACCTCAGAACAGAAGTGCGGTTCAGCGGCCCCGATCTCCTCCGGGATGAAAAGATCATAAGCGGCATCAGTGTTATCATCCATGGGGAGGAGGCACCATATGGGGTGTTCGGTGCCCACACACAGAAATTCCGCAAGTTCACCAGAGATGATATCAACTTCATCCGGACAGTGGCAAACGTTCTTGCACAGGGTATCAAGAGAAAAGCGGCCGAAGAGGCGCTCGTGGCAAGCGAAGAGAAGTTTCGTGCGATCGCCCAGCGGAGCTTTGATATGATCTTCACCTGTTACCACGACAGGGGGATCACCTATATATCCCCGGCCGTGACCCGCATCCTCGGCTACACCCCGCAGGAGCTCACCGGGCAGAGGTGTCTCGCCCATGCCAGCCCGATGTCGTTCGTCACGTGGAGAGAGGCGCAGGAGAGGCTTAACCGGGGCGAACCGATCGAGGGGCTCGAGGTCGAGTTCCGCCGGAAGGACGGAACGGTGGCATATGTTGAACTGAATGAGTCCCCGATCGTGGAGCGCGGGAAGGTGGTCGGCGCCCAGGTGACCGGGAGGGATATCACCGAACGAAAGTTAGGTGAACAGATGCGCCGGCAGGCTTTCAAACAGATCGAGCGAAATATCGAGCAGTTCGCTGTCCTCGGCGACCATATCCGCCAGCCCCTGCAGGTGACCCTGGGAAGAGCGGAACTGCTGGACGATGAAGGGGCGGCAGAGGTCATCCGCGAGCAGGTCTGGCGGATCAACAACTACATCAAGCAGCTGGACCAGGGATGGGTGGAATCCCGAAAGATCCGCGAATATCTCCAGCGCCATGATATGGAGTGATCTCCGCCCGGGATCCCCGGGCGGAAAGGTCTACCTGTAGCGTCGGGTGGGGGGCCTCTCCGTGACCGAGCTTATTCCGAAGCTGTAGTCCAGTATCGCACCATGTCCGGCGATGACCGAACGGATCTCTTCAAGAACCCGCTCGGTCAGCACTCGCGCGTCACGCTCCTGGTCGGTGTCCATCTCGAGAAACCCGGTCAGTTCTACGTGAAACTTCTTCATGCCGTGCGCCCTCACTCCGTCTCTTCGATACTCCGGAGAACCGCCTGCATGACAGCATCCACATGCTTCCACGTGGGGTTATCCGCACTCATCCCCGGGCTCCGGATGATGAAGGGACGTCCTTCGTCGCCGGCTTTGCGCATATCGGGGTCAAGAGGGATCCGGCCGAGGTATGGCACGCCGAGGTCTCCGGCAGCCTTCTTCCCTCCGCCCTGCCCGAAGAGGTCGACCTCCTCGCCGCAGTGGGGGCAGACCATGCCGCTCATGTTCTCGATGATGCCGAGAACCTTCAAGCCCATCTGTTCAACGAACTTCACGGCCTTCGATGAGTCGAGTATGGCGACATCCTGCGGCGTCGTAACGACGACCGCACCGGCGATGTTCGGGGCGATCTGTGCGATCGATAGTGCTTCGTCTCCCGTGCCGGGGGGGAGATCCACAACGAGGTAATCGAGATCCCCCCACTCGACGTTCTCAAGGAACTCCCTGATGACCTGCATCTTCATCGGACCGCGCCAGATGATAGGGGTGCTCTTATCGGGGAGGAGAAACGCCATCGATATGACGCCGAGGGATGGTATCACGTATATGGGCTCGATCGTCGTGCCCTCCGGCGACGTGAGTTTCGTCCCCTCAAGGCCGAGCATCTTCGGGATGTTCGGGCCGTGTATGTCGAGATCGAGAAGACCTGTCTGGTAACCGTGATCCGCGAGCGCCATCGCAAGGTTTGCAGCAACCGTGCTCTTCCCGACACCCCCTTTCCCGCTCAGCACCAGGATAACGTGCCGGACGTTCATGGCAACCTTCTCAAGCGGGTTCTTCTGCTGCCCGCCACCACCCTTTGCTGGATTGTTTGTTTCTGTCATAACGTAAACCTCAGGTATTCAATCTGCCGGGAGATAGGATGAATCCATCTCCCGGTTACGAGGTGATCATGAGTCCGCACGAGTATTCTCTTCGAGCCGGATCTCCGTGGTGCGACTCACACAGTAATGTTAACACCGTTAACGTGAAAATGATATTGATCTTTGCATGTCCGGATACCCATCCGGGGAGTGAGATGGATCAGGGCACCCACCGGTCCCATCTCCCGGGGGTGTTCGACGTGGAAAGGGTGAAAACACCCTCAGGAACCCATATTGCCCACAACCCCATGTTAAAGTGGAGGTATCGACACAGGATAAAATGAGGGATCTAGCGAAATGGCATTTGATCTATCAAAATGCGACTTCTCCCACTGCCGGGGGGAGTGCCTCGTCCGCTGTCCGTATATCTCATACAGTGAGGATGATGCAAAGAACGCCATAAAGTCCCTGATACAGGGAGAACGCCACCCGATCCTGAAGGAATGCATCACCTGCGCAGCCTGTAACGACTTCTGCCCACGGGGCGCAGACCCCTGGGATCTCATCGCTCTGCGACAGGAGGAGACGGATGCGCTCGGCATACCGGCTGATGCAAAGCCGTCGAGCGATTGGTTGACGAAGCCCGCGACGGTCATCCGGAGGGGGAAGTCGGGGGGTCCGCTGATATCCGCCGGCGGCATCTACGAGGTGGTGCCCCAGGCGGAGTTCCTCACCGGGCAGGTGTTTGAGGATGCGACCATCATCGGCGGAGGACCGTATGCGTGCGGGTTCACCGAGACCCACCTCGGCCGGGCATCCCGGCCGGTGAAGTTCCTCCCGGAGTTCATCGCGAACCTCGCGAAGGCTGCGGAGGAGTTCGGGGTCGATGAGATCGTGTTCACCCACGACGCCTGCTACAACGTGGCGACGACCCTTGCGATGCAGCGGGGGGTCGATGTACCGTTCCGGCCGGTCCACATCCTTGAGTACATACGGGACTGGCTCCGCGACCACCCCGACCGGATAGTAAACCCGCTCGGGGTCGATATCGCCGTCCAGGGTGGCTGCACCACCCGGTATGCCCCGAAGGGCGGGGACCGCGAGATCTGGTCGGACTGGCTTTCTGATATCTTTGATCTGATCGGTGCCACATCCGTCGAGGAGAGGCGGACCTACACGGGGGTTGAGCGACTCTGCTGCGGGTGCGGGATCTTCCACACCCAGCATGAGCGTGCGATCGGGATCCAGCGAAAGAACATCAGTGACGCGATCGATGCAGGCGCTGAAGAACTCGTCTTCATCTGCCCGGCCTGCATATCCATCATGCGGGCGACCTGCCGGAAGATGGGTCTTGAACCGATCTACATCACCCAGCTCGTGAAGCGCGCCCTGGGTGAGGAGCTCGGGCCCGCCGGAACCGCAGCGTTCGGGTATCCGGTGAAGTAACAGAAACGAGGTGAAGAGAACAATGGTGAAGTTCACAAAGGAGATGAAAGAAGCCTTACGGGTTCCCGGCAAGGGGGGGAGCCTGATCTACCTCTGCACGTCGAGCAGGGATGGCAAACCAAACATCGCCGCGATGCGCTTTGTAGCCACGCACATGGACGACAAGATCCTGATCGCGGATATGTTCCTCTTGAAGACGAAGGCGAACATCAAGGAGAACCCGAACGTCGCGGTCACCATATGCCACCCGCTCGATGAAGGGCGGTGGTGGGTCTTCCGGGGTAAAGCCGTGGATATGGAGTACGGGTTCCCCCGCGACTTTGACTGGTACGGCGCAAACGCGACGGATATCTTAAACGAGTGGGGGAACTGGAACAAGGCCGAGCCGCCAGATGAGGTGCCGCCGGATATCGTCTTTCCAAAGGCAGTCCAGCGTGGTGTCGTTGTCGTGCACGTCGAGGAGGTCTACTCCATCAAGCCCGGGCATACAGGAGAAAAGATTCTTTAGAAGGTGATCAAAATGCAGGTACATCTTACCGGGAGAATGAAGGCCTGGATCGAGGCGATGGGCTGCCACCTCTGTGTCGCAACACCGGAGGGCGTGCCCTCCGTGGTGCTGGGGCGCTACGCCGAGGTGAGGGGTGACGATGAGGTGGCGTTTGCCCTTGCAGCGGATGAGGTCGGGGTGATCGCACCCGTGATCGCAGAAAACCCCCGTGTGGCTTTCGGTGTGTCGCGCCAGGGAGGTATCCGGGCGGCATACCAGTTCAAGGGCGCCGGGGAGATACTCCGGTCAGGGGATCTCTTCGATGCGGTTGCAGCGCAGGCGAAGGAGGAGAAGGGGATCGATGCGGCAGCGGTGCTCCACGTCCGCCTGACCGAACTCTACTGCACGAAACCCGGGTACGAGGCCGGACAGAGGCTCGACGGTATGACGCCGGACGAGCTCAATACATGGGAGCGGCAGCGCTGGAAAGACGTGCCGAGGAAGAGGGACTGAGGCCTGATGGGCAAGAAAATACCCGACCGGTTTCCCTGGGTTATCCCCTTCTCGTGCGAGGGGTGCGGCGACTGCGTCGAGGCCTGCCCGACCGGCTCGATCGAGCTCGTGGATCTCGGGAAGAAGATCGACAAGGCCTGGATCACCGATCCTGAGACCTGCATCGGCTGCGGGAAGTGCGCCGATGCCTGCGTCGTCGGCGCCGTGCAGATGACGTCGTACGTCGAGAAAGCGCTCAAGCGCTACCGTGAGAAGAGGACCCCGGAGTGAATTCCGGGGCACGAGCTCTCTTTTTCAGTCGATTCCAAACGATTCAAGCAGTACATCGGTGTTCAGCCTCCCGAAGTGGTAGACCTCGCCGCTCCCTGAGTCGTTGATCGTGACCTCCGCCGGCGAGAACGCAAGAAGGGAGTCGACCTTGAGGAAGTCGTAGCCTGCTCCTTCGAGCACCCTTGCAAACGGCCGCCCGTAGTCCGGCGAGGTCTCTGAGGGCAGGGTTGCAAAGACCGGGTCGTAGCCCTCCGCGACGAGTGAGACCGAGCCGTAGTAGATGTTACAGTCGTTTGTCGCTCCCATCGCATCGATTCCCGTGCGCTTCACGGGCGCGATGGGCGAGCGCCCTGCCGCGTGGCGTATGCGGAGGACGTCGTATCCCTTCTCTTCGAGTTTATGGAGGGTCGCCGTGATGACCCGGGCGGATATCTGGATCGAACCGACGAGGCTCCGCGTCGGGGCGACGAGGACGTAGAGATTCCGGGGATCTATCCCACACTCCCCGGCGATGTAGCCCGTGACCTCCTCGCCCGGCAGGGTATCGGCCTCAAGTGCTATGATACCGATCTTTGAGCGGTCGCGGTAGCCGATCGTCCTGTAGGTCGCTTTCGGCTTCAGCGCGAGCGCTCGCGCCGGGCCGGAGGCCATGGCAGAGTAACCCCCAACCTTGAGCACCCAGCCGGCCTTCTGAGAACCGAGGCACGCGAGAGCAGGGTGGTTCACGGAGATGTGGAGGAACGGGACCGGCACGCTCCCCACCCGACCAGGGGTTATCGCCGTCTCTGCAAGCCCTGCAAGGCAGGTCTCCACGAAGAGAGATCCCGCCCGGTAACCTCCAGGGACATGCACGCCGCAGTCGATGCAGGTCGCGCCATTCTCCTGCTCCATGACCGCGACACCGAGTTCGTCCTGGCGGTCGATCATATCCCTCACCAGGGGCATCGCCATGTTGTTGATGCTGAGTGTCATCCGGATCTCTCCTGTGAAGGGGGTACGGTGCCGGGCGCTTTAGTGCTTCCCCTCCCGGCGACCGGTTTTATCTCACCGCCGCAGAAATAGGTAGAGTAGATGTCGCCAAACACGACAGAAGGCGATGCAGCAAGCCTCATAAATGGTGCAGTCTCCGCCGCCATCCTCGCCGCCGTGCGGGAGTGCCGGCCGCTCGTGCATCACATCACAAACAGCGTCACGATAAACGACTGCGCAAACATAACGATCGCCGTCGGGGCAGCCCCGGTGATGGCCGAAGCCCCCGAGGAGGTCGCGGAGATGGTCGCCGCCGCGGGCGCCCTCGTCCTCAACATAGGGACTCTCACGCAAGAGCAGGTCGAAGCGATGCTGATCGCCGGCCGCCGGGCAAACGAGCTCGGTATACCGGTCATACTCGACCCGGTGGGCGTGGGGGCGACGGCGTTTCGGACAGAGACCGCGTGGAAGCTCCTCGATGAGCTCGATGTCGCTATCCTGAAGGGGAATACGGGCGAGATCGGCGTCCTCGCCGGCGCCGGCGGGAGTGTCCGGGGCGTGGACTCAGCCGGTATCGCGGGCGATCCCGTAGAGACGGTGCAGGAGTGTGCACGCCTGACCGGGACCGTGGTGGCGATGACCGGGGATGTCGATATCGTCGCTGATCAGAGAAGGGTCTTCCTTATCGAGAACGGTGACCCCATGATGGAACGGCTCTCCGGGACCGGGTGTATGGTCGCATCGGTCACCGGGGCGTTTGCCTCGGTCACGGATGACCACGCGTTCGCAGCAGCTTCGGCGCTCGCGGCCTTCGGTCTCGCCGGGGAGCGGGCCGCATCAGGGGCGCGCGGACCGTACTCATTCAGGACGGCGCTTGTTGATGAACTCTTCATGCTCACCCGCGATGGCCTTATCGGGGGTGCGAGGATAGAGGAGTTCTATGGCGTATGACCTCTACGTGATCACCGACGAGGAGGTCGGGCGCGGCCTCTCCCACGCGGAGATCGCGCGGCGCGCAGTCGCCGGCGGTGCCGATGTGATCCAGCTCCGCGATAAAGGCCTCTCCGGCCGGGATCTCTTCACCGTGGCCACCGCCATCCGCGAGATCACCCTCGATGCCGGCGCGCTCTTCATCGTGAACGACCGCCTCGACGTGGCACTTGCGGCTGGCGCTGACGGGGTCCACCTCGGCGCGGACGACCTCCCTATCGAGTGCGCGCGAAAGATCGCCCCGCCCGGGTTCATCATAGGGGCCTCGGTCGACTCTCTCGATTCGGCGATCCGGGCGCAGGCGGCGGGGGCCGATTACGTGGCGCTCAGCCCGACGTTTCCGACCACGTCAAAGGACGATGCTGGCCCGGGCCACGGGCTCGCCGTCCTCTCCGCGATCCGGTCCCGGGTCTCCGTCCCGATCGTAGCGATCGGCGGAATCAACCGGGAAAACATCGATAGCGTCATCGCCGCAGGGGCCGACGGGGTGGCGGTGATATCGGCGGTCGTCGGAGAGCCTGACATAACGGCCGCCGCGCGGGATATGCGGGCCCGGATAGCGGCCGCGAAGACCGGGGCCCGGGGGTGGTGAGACCCCGGGGGTCTGCCCGGACACAAACCCTCTTCATTTTTGCCATACTACCTCCTAGAGAGTTATCCATGACCGAGATCATATTCACACCGATCGGTACCATCCATTCCCCGTTCAACGACCCGAGGGACATGCCCATCCAGCCCGTCGGC
>JAAZID010000105.1 GCA_012510295.1 Methanomicrobiales archaeon
CCTCTCCTGGGGTAGCGCCCTTCTCATCCTCACCGGGGATGAGGAGGAGGTGGAGATCGAAGGGACGGTCATCGCCACCGCGGAGGGCGCCTGCATCGATACCGGCGATACCTGCTACCTCCTCACCGAACCATTGCCCATCGGGTACGAAGTGCGCGCCAGGGGTACGGTGTGCCGGGGTGTGATCAGTATCTCCCATGTAGAGGCCGTATGCCCGGATCAGGAGGATCTCCAGCGCCGCCTGGATCAGGTCATCGGATGACCTGATCCCGGGCCCCTACACTTTCACCCCGCACTGCAAACGACCATTATCTTCCCTGTCCTACATTCTTAGTGTACAGGCAAGTTTAGGATACATAAGAGATCAAGTGAGGAATAAAAGATGACAGAGATTGATCTTGAAGATTTACCAGGCGTCGGACCAGCCACCGCCGATAAGCTCCGTGAAGCCGGTTATGGAACCGTCGAGAGCATTGCGACGGCCGTAACATCGGATCTTGCCGAGGCAGCGGAGCTCGGCGAGGGGACCGCGAAGAAGGTTATCCTTGCCGCACGGAAGATGGCGGATATCGGAGGCTTCAAGACGGGCCGGGATATCCTGGATAAGAGAAAAGATGTCAAGAAGCTCAGGACACTGGTTCCCGAGTTCGACGATCTCGTCGGCGGTGGTCTTGAGACCCAGGCGATAACCGAGGTCTACGGGGAGTTCGGGTCGGGGAAGAGCCAGCTCGTCCACCAGATGGCCGTCAACGTCCAGCTCGCTGAGGAGATCGGGGGCCTGAACGGGAGCGTCATATACGTCGATACCGAGAATACGTTCCGCCCGGAGCGTATCGAGCAGATGGTCGCCGGACTCCCCGACGAGGCGGATCTCGGAGAACTCGAGGAGATCCTTGAGCGGATCCACGTCGCCCGGGCGCACAGCTCCGACCACCAGATGCTGCTCCTTGAGACCGCACGGGAGCTTGCAAACGAGCTTCGCACCAGCGAATACCCGGTTAAGCTTTTCGTCATCGATTCGTTGACGTCCCTCTTCCGTTCGGAGTATGCGGGGCGTGGAACCCTCGCCGCCCGGCAACAGAAACTGAACCGCCACATGCATGACCTCCTGAAACTGATCGACGACCACAACGCTGTCGGTCTCGTGACCAACCAGGTCATGTCAAACCCGGCCATCCTCTTCGGTGACCCCACGAGGCCGATCGGCGGCAATATCGTGGGCCACACCGCAACCTTCCGGCTCTACCTGCGCAAGAGCAAGGGCGGGAAGAGGGTCGCGCGCCTGGTTGACAGCCCGAACCTCCCTGAGGGCGAGGCTGCGTTCATGGTCGAACAGGCAGGGCTTAAGTCGTGCTGAAGGCGCTCGTAACCGACATCGACGGCACCATAACCGACCGGCGTCGACGTATCAGCACCCCGGCCATCGAGGCACTCAGGGTTCTCATCGATGCCGGTATCGAGGTGGTGCTCGCAAGCGGCAACACCGTCTGTTTCATGGATGGACTCTGCCGGATGATCGGGACGAACGGAACGATCATCAGCGAGAACGGTGGTGTCTACCGGCGGGGGTTTGGAGGTACCCTCCATATCCCCGGCAACCGGGATATATGCCTGGAGACGTTTGATGTCATCAGGGAGCACTTTGCGCGGGAGGGGATCGAGCTCGAACTCCTCAGTGCGCGCTACCGGTTTGCCGACGTGGCCTTTGCCCGGAAGGTCGATCCCGACGAGGTGAAGGCCGTCGCCCATGCCCACAACCTCCCGGCGCAGGTGCTGGATACGGGTTTTGCTATCCATATACAGGATCCTGCCGTGAGCAAGGGAACAGCGCTACGGGGTCTCATGGATGAGATGGAGCTCCTCCCGTCTGAGATCCTGGCTATCGGGGATTCGGAGAATGATATCGAGATGCTTGAGGTGGCAGGCGTCGGTGTGGCGGTTGCGAATGCTCCGGAGCCGATCCGGTCAGCGGCGGACCAGGTGACCCGGGAGGGGTACGGAGACGGGTTTGTCGAGGCGGTGAGGATGTATTACCCCGATCTCTTCAGCAGGTAGCGGTCGACGACGATATAATCTTTTATGTCTTTTACCGCCTCAAACGGCACGAACATCCGATCCCCGTCCATCCTGTAGCCATCAGTCCTGAATGTATCGTCAGGTTTTACAATCAAATCGATAACCTGCCCCGTGGTGAGGTCGACCATGACATTCCTGACGGATCCGATGAGCATACCGTCGTTACTCATCACTTTCTTCCTGGCGAGGATACGCGAGAAGGTTTTGCTCATAGAGAGCGTGGGGTGTTCGTACTATATATATCTTGTAAATTCATCAGAATCATCAAATCCGCCGGCAGTAGTAGGGCGGCCGTATCCTGTTCTGGTGGGCGAAGGGCCCCGCACTGTTGTGGACATCCATCTCCCCGGACGGGTGAAGCGAAGGCCAGGGCACACCCGGTATGCGACCGTTATTCTGGTTCTGTGGTGCGGTGGTAAAACCCCATCCCGGGGCTCACGTATGTGGAGGTATCTCTCCTGTTCAGATCCGGTACATTCCTTCGGGTACGAGCATCTCAAACCGCGCCCCCTTCCCGGGTTTTCCTGTCTCGGTTATGGTGATATTGGTGATCCCGAGAATCTCCCGGATCAGGAAAAGACCAAGTCCGGTGTTCTCCCCGACCCCTCTCTTGAAGATCTCCTCTTTCTTTACAGCAGGTATGCCGATACCGTCATCCTCCCATACTAAAACGAGATCACTGTTATCTTCCACCCGGTACCGGATATGGACCCGGCTCACCGGCCCACCGTGCCGGATTGTGTTGTCCATAAGGTTTGTAAAGACTCTCACAAGCATCAGATCCGCGTAGATAGCAAGGTCTCCGGTCTCATCATCTATCGGCAATTTATTTTGCGTTGCTGACCAGATTGCGTCAGAGATCCGCTGCCACTCTGGTGCTTTAACGCCGACGTCCGTGTAGTCCCGGGTGAACTCAATCTGGCGCTGTATCCGGTCGGCAGCACTTCTCACCCGGGAGAGGTAGTTTGAGATGTCTTTACCACTTTCAGTGTCTTCTTGTGCGAATGAAAGGTTGCCAAAGAGGATCGTCAGCTGGTTCAGGACATCGTGCCGGGTGATGCTGTTCATGAGGGTGAGCTTTTTGTTTGCGATTGCCAGACTGTTTGTCTGGCGGAGGAGTTCCCCGGAATGGTATTCGATCTCCTGTTCCATCGCCTTGTTCTCGGTGATATCCAGCACGGTGAATGCCATGCCCCGTGATAGATCTTCCTGATCGATCGGTGCTATAGAGATCTGGACGTCACTCTTAGTGCCGTCCTTGCGCAGGAGGCGGGTTTCCCGCTCACACTTTCCAGTCTTTTCGATCTTCTCCCGCATCACCTCGCGTTCAGCCCTGTATCTGGCCTCCTCTGGATAGAACAATCGTACAGACTGACCGATGAGCTCATCGCGCGAGTATCCGGTGATCTCACAGAGTTGCGGGTTGACTTCTGTAAAGACCTTGTCCACTATCATTCCAATACCCGTGGGCGCGACCCGGATGATGTTCTCCATCAGGTCCGCTGTTTTCTGCAATTTTCTCTCTGTTTCTCTCCGTTCAGTGACATCAAGACAGTGGCCGACGAAGCCGATAAGGTTGCCCCAGGTGTCGTATCTGGGGGTACCGTCATCCTGAATCCAGCGGTACTCTCCGTCATTCCGTCGCAGGCGGTAAATCGCGCTGAATGGTTCGCGCCGGGCAACGGGGGCTTTGAGAATTCTGACGCATTTTGCACGGTCATCGGGATGAACACCTTCGATCCATCCATTATCGACTTCCTCTTCAAGCGGTCTTCCGGTGAAGGCGAGCCATTGTTCATTGAAATAATCTGGACCCCTATCCAGCCCACTCATCCAGATCAGGGCCTGTCCACTGTTTGCGAGGGTGCGGAAGTGCTGTTCGCTCTCCCGTAGTGCCTCTTCGGCCTTTTTCCGCCCGGTGATATCGTGCAACCCGCCGTATAGCTGCGTACCGCCGTTCTGGCTCCTTATGCAGTTAGCCGAGACGTGGAGCCACCGGATCGAACCGTCCTTGCGGACTACCCGGAACTCAGTGGTTGAAGACGTATTCGGAGAGAGCGAGAGGATTTCGCGTTCAAAGATGGGCCGGTCATCCGGATGGACAAGGTGCCCCCAGCATTGCATCGCGAGAACCTCTTCATCGGTATATCCGGTGATCTCATGCACCGCTCCGGTGATCCTGCTGATGATATGTTCGCCTGTATCTTTGAAGTCACATACGTATACTGCATCGGAGATGCTCTCAGATATCCGCCGGTAGAGATCCTCGCTCTCCTGGAGATGGCGCTGGCTCCTGGCGAGATCGTCGAAGCTTGTCCTGAGTTCTTCCTCGATTGAGGTGAGCTCTTCATGTGCTGCCTGGAGTTCTTCGTGGTTTCCTCGAAGTTCTGCCTCTGCCTGTTTCTGTGCGGTTATATCCCGGACGATCTCTATCGCACCGACGCGCCTCCCCTTCCGATCATAGAGAGGGGATGCCCTGACCATGAGGGTGACCTCCCTTCCGCCGGGACTGGCAAGAGCTATCTCTCCTTCAAGGAGATCTCCGTCTTCCACACTGATGTTGTAAGGGTAGTCCACCAGTTTATCGGGCCTGAGGACATAGTCGATCAGGGTCGGGCGTGCCTCACCGTAGAATGGAACCGCATAAGCGTAATCGCTCTTGCCGAGCATATCCACTTTCAGGATGCCGGTCATCTTCTCCATTGCACGGTTCCAGGCTATGACGTGACCGCTCTCATCGATGACGAAGGTTGCATCCGGGAGGAAATCGATGATATCGGCAAGCCTGCGCTCACTCTCCAGGAACTGGTGCTGGACCTCTACAAGGTCGTCGAAGCTTGTCCGGAGTTCCTCCTCAATGGATGTGAGCTGTTCATACGCCGCCTGCAGGTCTTTGTGGTTCTGGAGAAGGTCGAGTTCAGCGAGTTTGCGTTCGGTGATATCGTATACCATTCCGATCGAGCTGATGATCTGCCCGGACTCGTCCCGCAGGTGTTCGCCGTGCTCAACGACGCATCGAGTCTCCCCCGTATCGGCGCGGATAAGCCGGTGTTCGACAGTGTAGGTGTCCTCTCCATCCGCGACGGATGTAGAGTATGCTGTATCGACGAGGTCTCTATCATCCGGGTGTATCATCGAGAGGAACGCCTCATACGTCATCGTGCGCCCCCCGGGGTCAAGGCCGAAGATGCGGTAGGTCTCATCAGACCACGTGAGGTCTCCTGTCTTGCAATCGAGTGCCCAGCTCCCGAGGTGGGCGAGGGCCTCGGTCTTCTGTAGAATCTCTCTGGTTTTTCGGACCGCGACCTCAGCCTTTTGCCTCCCGGCCAGCTGCTGGATCGCGTTCGTGAGCTCGGCGAACTGCGTCTTCGGGTCACCTCCCTTCTGGATGTAGAAGTCGGCACCACTGTTCAGCGCCTCGATCGCCACCTCCTCGCGCCCCCTGCCGGTAAAGATGATGAAGGGAACCTGTGACCC